>QMZJ01000118.1 GCA_003663115.1 Candidatus Altarchaeales archaeon
CGCAAAGGTTGAGAGAATGCAGGATAGCGTAAGGGTTAAAGTCTCGGATTTGAGGGGAATTGAGATAGATGCAAGAGATATCCCCGATTTAGTTCCTATTTGTGCCGTTCTTGGTTGTTTTGCGGATGGAGAGACGCGAATTGCTAATGCAAATAGACTGAGGATTAAAGAGAGTGATAGACTAAGGGCAATAACCCAAGAACTGAGGAAGATGGGTGCGGATATAAGAGAATCAGGTGGTGGTCTGATTATAAATGGAAGATGTAAGCTGAAAGGAGCTGTACTCGATCCACATGACGATCATAGAATTGCTATGAGTTGTGCTATAGCTGCACTCTCCGCAGAAGGAGAGACAGTTATAGAGAATCCTGAATGTGTAAGAAAATCTTATCCAAATTTCTTTGAGGACTTAGAAAAACTCGGCGCAAGCATAGATTGGGGAGAGGAGGGATAGTGAATTACCTGGACAAACCAGAACTATATCGGGTGGGCTCATAGCGGATTATTGTGAAGGTTCTGGTTTCGGGATTGAATCGCCAGATATCGTCGAGGTGACTCCCGTTATAGCCACCATAGATGAACACGTATCTTCCAGTGTAAACGGCTGCGAACCTGTCCATTGGATAAGGAAGCCTTTCCTCTAAGGTTGTAACTGTCTCGGTTTCCGGGTCAAAGAGCCAGATGTTGTCCAGGAGAACCTCTTTTTCATCTGAGCCGCCCATTATAAAGGCGTGAGTTCCATTCCAGAAGGCAAAGGAGTCTTCTGTTGCTCTGGGCATCTTTTCCCCTATTGGGACTGGATTTTCCCTGGGCAGTGGGACCATTAAGATTAAGAACGGGATTAAAAAGAGCAGTGCAAGGGATATGGACAAAATTTCCTCTGGGCACATTTTTATTCTGGAAGCGAAGCTATACTGTCATAGATTAGGGGGATTTTTTCCCTTTCTATTAGTTCACTCGGGTAATTAATGTCTCGGCGGATTTTATAGAAATGATTCTCTCTTTGAATTTCTGAATCTACAATGGCATTTTTCCATGATTCGTGGATTTCTTTAATGCCAACTGAAAAGAAGAGGTCTATAGCTGAGGGAATTCTTTCGAAGACCCTTTTTGTTATTTTTGTCTGGGTTTCCGTGTTTTTATACTGACCTCTGAATCTCTGGATCTCTTTCCCGTCTGCGTTCTGGTTTTCGAGTTCCTCAATTTTTTTCAGGAGTGAGTCTCGCCTGTTTTTGACCCCGGATATTAGTTTTTCGCTGTCCGGGAGATCATTGAGGGTTAGATTGAATGTCTTTGTGAGGTTGTTAAGGGCTATGATGTGGGCCAAACCGAGATAGTAGTCCCTGCTCAACCATGTCAGGGTTATGGGTTTATGGAGGTTTAAGGAATCTGAAATGCGATTGGCTATCTCCCCATATCTGAGGCCACCACCCGAGCCCGAGATATAGAGGGAGGTGCCGAGACCATTGGAAAGGATGAGATTTCTGGCGACGGCGGTCATGCTCATCCGCGGGAAGTGGGACTCTAGGTTCTCTATGGAGATTTCCGATGTTTTCTTGCAGACGGGGCACCTTCCAGTAGCCTTAGATTCCTTTATGGACAGGGATATATTACCGCCGCAGTTGCATCTGTACCAGAAGGGGAAGGAATCTTCTTTTAGAGGGGCAATGCCTGGAAATTTCCTCTCTTCCAGGATCTGGTTATATGTTTTGTTGTAGGAGTTGAGATTTTTTATTATAGTTTTCCATTCATCCATGAAGATCCGTTCCTTTTGAATGTCGGTATACCTGAAGAAATGGATATTTAGACCCAGTTTTGAGCAGATATTTGAAAAGATGAATGCATTCATATCGGGGAAGTTCCCTGCCAGTTCGTAGGATTGCCACATGATCTCTTCTATCTCCCTGAGGTTTGGTTCGATCTCCGAGAAGGGGAGTTTTGCCAGATTTGAGCTGTTTCTGTAGGTGGATCTTAGGTGGTTTATTTCATTCTCGAAGTCCTTCTCAGATGGCTTGGGGATGGAATCGAAGGTCTTCCATCTGTCTTTTTTTGGAATGGAGAAGCCGATTTTAACGCAGCCATCCCTGGTCAGGGCGGGGATCTTGTTGGAATAGAGGATTGATGCGGTACATAGATTGTAATCTGCGAAGCCGAAGAGGGCGATGGAATCTTCCAGTCTCTGCTGGAGGAGGTTCAGAAGGAATGCTTTCTTCCAGGTTCCGGGGTGGGGAAGGTAATTGGGCTGGTGCCCGGATTCGAGGACGATGCTGTTATTGTTAATTCTTGTTTCCGGGAGAGGGATCTTTGCCTCTCTGTGGAATCTCTTCGATATCTCTGCAATTTTCTGGAGATTTGTCAACTGTGACCCGGAGAGTTTGCGATTTCTCAGCAGATTCAAAAATTCATCTATCGACATAGATAGATTTCCGATTCAGATAATTTATATCTCAAAAAACCTCTTTATTGCGTTATAGATTCTCTTATGGTATCTCGGGTTCAGGGAAACCTGAACCCCGTAATGTGTTGGTTTTTGTAGCAATAACCCCTCTCTTATTAATTTCTTTCCTATCACGTCAATCCTCTTTAACCCCTTCTTACCCAATTCCTCCCTCTTAAATCCCTTTTTCAGATTTTCAAAGGATGTGTGAGATCCGCCCCAGTTACCTCTCTTATAGAGTTTCAGTAGTATACCCGATTCTATCTCTTCATCAGTTATCATAAAAGTTCACTTTTAAAACTTTAATAGTATATATTTATATACCTGTCTATTTATTAATTACTAATTAAAATGGACGATAAAACCCTGTTGATAGAATGCCTGGGGGGAAGTCCCGTCTTGCGGATAATAGATTTCTTCTTAGACAACAGGCTCTTCGACTACTCCAAGAATGAGTTGATCAATAATCTGAGGATGAGCAGGGTAACATTTTTTAGATACTGGAAGGAACTAGAAAAATTTGAGATCGTAAAACCGACCAGGAAGATAGGGAAGTCAACCCTATACAGATTGAATGAAGAGAATGAGATCGTTAAGAGATTGATCGCACTGGACTCCGCTCTGTGTAAACAGGCGATGAACAGGTATGTTGAGATGGAAAGAGAGAGAACACCGGTTCTCGCGTAAAAGCAGATTCAAAAATTCATCCATCGACATAGATAGATTTCCGATTCAGATAATTCAAGGTGAGATGGAGATTGTGGGTTTGGGTACTGAAAGTTACCTGGCGAATCTGAATTCTTTCCCGCAGGAAACAAATCAAACCTCCGTTGTTAAAAGGGAATTGAACGAATACCTTCTGAATGGTGGTTTCCCGGAGATGCATAAATTTTGTGATAACCCGGGACTATGAAGGAGAGGAGGAATTCGGGGGGAAGAAAATAGAATTCGGGCCATAGACCAAATATTTGTCATAACTGACACAAATATTTAAATATTTGTGTCTAATAATAATCTATGAAAAGAGAAGAAATAATAACGGTTTTGGCAGAATGGAATTTCTGGGGCCGTGGGCTTGAGACGGGAATAAAGAGAGACTATGCGAAAAAATTTTTGGAATACCTCGAAGGTGTTAATAAAATTCTCTCTGCCTATGGTGTAAGGAGGGCCGGAAAGAGTTTCGTATTGAGGGATGTGGCAAAAACCCTATCAGAGTCCTATGGAGACAGAAATATCCTCTATGTGAATTTTGAGGAAACAAAGTTTGATGAAACCCTGGATAGGAAATTCTTATGGAAGATCTATGAGGCTTTTTTGGAGATTATAAAACCTGAGTCAAAACCATTTATTCTCTTAGACGAGGTTCAGGAGATAGAGGGATGGGAAAAAGTAGTGAGAACGCTTCACGAAAGGGACGAGGCAAGGATAATAGTTACAGGTTCCTCTGCAAAATTGATGAGTGAAGAGCTCTCAACCCTGCTCTCTGGAAGAGGGATAAAAATGGAGATCTTCCCTCTAAACTTTCTGGAATTTATGGAATTCAGGGGATTTAGGATTGAGGATAAATCTGAGATTCTGATAAATTACAGAGAGATAATGGCCTATCTTAGAG
>QMZJ01000119.1 GCA_003663115.1 Candidatus Altarchaeales archaeon
AAAGTATGCCACCCCAGGGCCTTTCTTAAAGTCTGGTATTCCTCCGGTTTAATGATCTTCTCAACCTCAACTAATTCCCTATATAGCTTCTCTTCTTTCTTTTTTATCTCTACTCTTTTCAATTTTTCGATGCCAAATCTCGCGAGTTTCTCCTCCATTGGTTTTCTAACTTCCTCACCGATCTTTGCCCTTCTTATCCTCTTCTCCGCCTCTCTTCTAATCTCATTCAAAATCTCCCTGATCTCCTCAATCCGCTCCTTCCTAACCCCCTCCCTCTCAAGCCTTTTCAGAACTCTATCTACATCACCTGCCCTTCTCAAGTAGATTTCCATCAGTATATCCCTGGCTAATCTGCCCCTCTCATCCTCCAATGGCAGGGTCATGAGCAATTCGGCAATATTCCTCTCGGTTATATCCTCTGGTTTCAATTCTTTTATCCTTTCCAGCCGATCCAAATCCAAGGCAGAAGGAAGACTGCCCTCTGGTGGTTTTTCCTCTTTAATCCTCTTCTCCTCGAGATATGCGTCATAATCCCCCTTTTCCAGGTAATAGATACCGGTATTCTCATACAGGGTCTTTCCGTTCTTTATTATCCATTCCAGTGTATCCGGATGTATCCCCGGGATTATTTCTTCTACCCTTCTGCCCATACGGAATATCTCAATTCTGTTCAACGCCACAAACTCTCCCCTCCTTAATTCGTCCGCGGAAATGAATCTCGTTTTATCTGGTTTTACCCACAGAACGGGTTCTACTTCTCTTCTATGGAGCCATGGCTCGTAGGTCTCTATACGGTTAACTAATCTCATATACTCGGAAAAGGAGGCTTCTCTGATTTTCTCTATCTCCTCCGGGGTCAGCTTGAGGTAATGGTAATAATCGACCGCACTTAGATCATAGGCCCCTGGGAATAATCTGTACAATATACCTTTTTTCTCCAAGAGACCAGGTTCTTCCGGCTCAAACCATGTCACATCAATATAGCTGGATATCGGATTCCCATCTGGATCTATCGTAACTATGCGATTCCAGGCGTGATATGCACCGGGTGTTGGACCCGCAATGGTAGAGAATGCTAAATTTTTGGGCAGTATTCCCTTCATCTGCATATAATCCAAAATAGCTGTAGTTAAATTGGATATATCTTCACACACTCCTCCGCTTTTTAATACCTCCACGGGGGACCTCGAGGCATAGACATCTAACCTTCCATCTTCCCTCCTGATGGTGTAGACCCTTCCCTTATCAATTATATCCCACTGCGATACATATGCTACAACGGTGGCATCTTCAGAGAGCGGGAAACCCTTGTTTTCAAATATCTTCCTCAATTCCTCCGAGATAACACCATCATTTAGGCCCTTTTCTATTCCCGCCTTATCTATGCTAAATCGATACCCAAGCAAATGCTTTTCCTTCTCAGAGAGTCTCTCTCCCCTGTTCCACTTACCTATCGCCTCCGCTTCTTCATAATCGTATGGCACATTTTTATCTATCACCTCAGCTATAATCTCCATCACCTTCTTTGGGTTTTCCTTTCCGATCTCTCTCAGTTGATCATCTGTGTATCCCTCTTTCTCGAATAATTCATCAACCATGCGCGTGAATTCATCGTCATATATAGGTTCTTCTCTCATCAACCCCAGCATCTTCTGTTCATCTGCGGAGAGGGGTCTCTCAACCACATCAAAGTCATCCCATGATACGATCTTATGTCTCGATCTCAGTTCGGAGTATATCCTCTTTTCATCCTCTATGGATTTCTCCAAGGCATCAATGACCATTGATACCTTACCCAATTTCGTTTCTAATTCCTCTATGGGAATGTCGTAATACCTCGAGATAACTTTATTGATTTCATCTGCCTTCTTTTGGTAGATGGGAAAGGATATTATATGTGCTGGACATCTCTCCTCAGTAGCCTTTCCAATATCCTTCTTATAGTTTACCTCATCATCCACGGTTTCTAAGGTTGGTGTAGTAAAGTCGCTAAAGCCCCCTCTCTCTGACCACGTGACCGTAAATGGAACAACTCCGGTAGTGCTATTTAGGTATACAATAACCTGTCCAATATCTGGAAATGGCACTCCGACCTTAGCATGTTCGATGCCCATCTTCCCAAATTCATTGGACATCAACTCGGTCACATCCAGTACTGGGTATTCATATACAACCCTATCGATCAATTCCGGGTTCTTTGCCAGCTCCTCGAGCGATACATTCTCGGTAATGAGCTTTATCCATGGTGTTTCCCTGAGTGCCGGTGATATCTGAAGAGCCAACAGGAGGAGTGTTACGCCGCCCGCAAAAACCCTCTTAAGTCTTCCTGGCATATCCACAAACCTCATCTTTGCCCTCCGTAATCTTCCATCTTTGTCAACCCTGAGGTTGTGGATATCCATTATTATATCATTCTCCATCCAAAGAAGATCCTCCTTGGTGGCATCCTTAAAGGCATTTTTAAGGTTGTCAAGTAATGCTTTCCCCTCCTTTGGCTCCTTAAATCTGGATTCATCCGATTCGCCGATCGAGTAGAAGTAGACCTCCGCAAGTATCTGCTCCTTGGTAATTCCCGCTTTCTTGAATCTCCTCGATTCCGCTACCCTTTCTGCTTCTCTCTCGATATTCGCAATGAATCGTTTGATGTCATTTTCCTCTACTGGAAGATTCCACATCCCGAACAGTGCGTTACGCTCGTAGACTGTCAGATCGCCTATTCTCGCCTTATATTCCTTTTCCGGGTTATAATCGTAACCTATTCTATCCAGTATCTTCTCAAAACCATATTTTATAACATTTCCTTTTTCATCGACCTCGTCCTCTATGTGGTATCTCTTGGCTAATCTCTCTGCCTCTCTCAGGATCCTCTCGTGCATTCGTTCAAAGTCTTTATCCGTTGCCGGGGCATCTGGATTAGTTATCAACCACCACCTTCTTTTTATACCCAGTCTACCGTCTTTATCAACCCTGAGGTTATGGATATTGAATATAAGCCTGTATTCGGCATCTATAAGATCTTCTTTTTTGGCACTTTCAAGTGATCTCTTGACATCGGAGAAATTGAGGTAGGAGAGTATATCCTCCTCTGTAATTCCATATCTCCTGAATCTTCTTCTATTAGCTAATTTTCTTACCTTTTTTCTGATGCGATTCTCGAATCTCTCCATATCCTCTTTATCTACTGGGAGATTCCATATTCGATCTATGAACTCGTGCTGGTAATCTATCAGCTCTCCCTTTTTTGCACCTTCATGTTCCCTCTTGAAGGTGTAGTAGCTGTGATATCCAATTGCATCAAGAATCTTATGCTCGAGGGTTTTGTATCTCTTGGCGGCTATCCGGGCCTCTCTTACGATCCTTCGATTCAATCTATCGAAGTCTTTATCCGTTGCCGGGGCATTTAGATCAACTACCAGCCTTCGTCCGATGGCTTTCTTTACCTTTTGTAGTCTGTCTATAATTCCCTTACCTGCACCGCCGAGTACCATTACACCTCTTTTATCTCTAATGAGTGAACATCCCTTTCTCTCTCTTGCCTTTTCTACCCCTTCTTTCGCCTCTGGCATTGATGTATACTCCTTATAATCCTCCTCCAACATGTAGTAGATTCCCCTCCAATCTGAGAATAACGGCTTTTTGTTTTTCTTGGCCCACTCTCTCAATTTATTATCAACTGGCTCTATAGTTTCGTGGAAGATATAAAAGTCGTCCTTTTCTGTGATCTCTCTCCTCACATTGACCTTCACAACACCCCTCTCCCTCTCTATCTCCTTCTCTCTATCCAGCTGTTCTTTAAATTTCATGTATCTCTCAGTTCCCGCGTATAGTCTTACCTCTCTCTCCCTCGGAAACGGAATCAGTTTTTCTGCAAGCCTTAATTTGCCCCTGAATTCCAATACATCTATATCACTGGGTACGTGGCCCCTCTCGAGATCAAGAACGTATGATCTCTCAGCCTCACAGATGGGGTTCTTCTCCGGATTTATGTCATCTATATCTTCGTCTGTCAGAGATGTTGAAGAAACCAACTCTGGAGGAACTACCACCT
>QMZJ01000120.1 GCA_003663115.1 Candidatus Altarchaeales archaeon
ATTTCCTTTCCGTTCATATCCAACACATAGAGACTATGATCCTCCGAGCCAAAGACTATCTCCATCCTCCCATCATCGTTTATATCCCCCAGGGCCGGTGATGAAGTTATCTTCCCGTTAGTTTTAAATGTCCACGCGAGACTCAGATTCTCTTTTGTAACATTCAATAACTGACGTATATCTGTGCAGCCTGTTCTCTCTGTGTTATGGCGAAACGTGGGCCAACCCGGTTGATATACCTGATAAATTGCACCAAAGGCATATACTCCCCCATCGTTTGAGGTAAAAAAGAGCCTGTTATCACCTATTGCAGGAGATGATCTCACCTGCCCCCCCGTTGTATATTCCCATAAAAGCTCTCCAGTAGATCGATTCAGTGCATAAATCCCGTTATCATCTGATCCAACGAACACAACGCCATCAGCCACTGCAGGAGATGATCTCACCTGCCCCCCCGTTGTATATTCCCATAAAAGCTCTCCAGTAGATCGATTCAGTGCATATACCTTGTGGTCATTCGATCCAACGAACACAACGCCATCAGCCACTGCAGGAGATGACATTATGGTACCATTTATCGTATAAGTCAATTCTAGATCACCATCAGATCTATCAAATGCATAGATATTTCCATTGTGGCATCCTATGAAGACATAATCCCCCGATACTGCCGGAGATGATGTTATATCCCTTTCAGTGGAATACTGCCATAGCAGATTTCCGGTTACCGAGTCCAGTGCGTAAAGCCTGCCGTCAAGGGATGCAACAAAAAGGGTTCCGTCTGAAATGACCGGCGAGGAGATTACCCAGTCATTAACATTGTATCGCCAGAGGAGCATCTCCAATCTTAATGAACCTGAAACACAACCCGTATGGTTCAAATTAGAACGGAATATTGGCCAATCCGATTGATTCCCACAGGTAGCTGAAATCTGACAGGATAACAAGCATAGTAAAAATATCTGAGCAATTCCTTTAATCCAGCTATGAGAATGCATATTTATATACCTGTTTAAGCTCATAAATAAACATGATATGGGGGGGTAATGAAAATGGAGATGATGTCAAAATCCAGATTGGCAGCTATGGTTTTAATTTTTGTTCTTTTACATGATGTAATGGCTGCTGAATCAGCAAGATCAACGGAGATAAAGATTCCCGTAGATTCCGTAACTATCTATGGAAATGATATGGCCTTTGTGAAGAGAGGAACTGCCGTTGACCTGGATAAGGGTATATTGGAGATAAGGGTCCTGAATCTTACAAAACCCATTCTGGATTCTCTGTTCATATATGACAGTAAAGGTTCATTGTTTGATTGGTATCATCACGTAAAGACGGAAAGGGTGCGGGAATACGTGGAGAAAACTCTCGGCTTTGATGAAATATTGAAGAATTCTGTTGGTAGTGAAATAGAGATTAATACCTATTCGAATAGATCACTTCAGGGAGAGCTGACCTGGGTTGGCGCGGGGAAGATAGGCATTCTTGGTGATGATGGCGTATTATTCATAAACAGGAGGGATATAAGGGATATCTTCATATACGGTGCAGAAACAAAGGAAACAAAGGAGATTAATAAGACTATTTCAATCCCCGAGCTCGTATTTAAGGAGCGATCCGAAAAGGGAAGGCATGATATAAAGATAAGCTATCTTACGTGGGGGGCAAACTGGAAGGTGGATTATAAATTCTATACAGATTCGGATGAAAAAACCGGAAAGGGCACCCTACAGGCATGGTCAATTATCTCAAATCAGGTGGGTGAGGACTGGGATGATGTCAGAATGAAATTGGTGGTCGGCTATCCCTTAGTACTTTACCCGAGAGCGATCCCCACACCGATAAGAAGGGATTACGTGTACAAGGCAATGGCGATGGAGGCTGAGGCCGGTCTTGCTGCCCCCCCAGTAGAGGAGCGCTTCGTCTCAGAGTCTATCGGGGAATACTGCGTTTATGAACTAATGGACAGGGTAACACTAAAGAAGGGGGAGACGAGATATTTTCCGATATTCAGCAAGGAGGTTGAATTTAGGAAAAGATATCTGTGGGATACAAGCAATGGGGAGACGACATACAAGATCTATGAGATAGAGAATACCCTGGACAATCCATGGGCAGAGGGCATATTCTCCGTGTATGTCAAGGGAAATTTCCAGGGACAGGATAGAATCAGATATACAGCTAAGAAAGACAGGGCAGAGGTAAAGACTACCAAGGCCCCGGATGTTGTGGTGAAGAAGACCATTCTCGAAACGGAAACCTTCCCGGAGTATGCCGAAACCTACAGGGGAAAGACAAGATACGCGAGAACTACCTATTATAAGGTAAATCTGACCGTGGAGAACCACAGGGATGAAGATATAGATCTGAGGATAAGGGATCACATGAGCTCGGGGCATCGGGTAGAATTGAAATCGTCAACAATCCCGCCAAGAAGAATATTAAATACACTAATATGGGACATAACCATACCAAAAGGCGATAAGAAGGCCATTATCTATGACTACGAGGTCACCAACTGGCGCTATCTATAAAAATGAGATCGATGAAGGGACAGACGACCGTGGAGATGATTATTGTAGTTGCTTTAATTCTGATAGTATTTACCGTTTCAGTACTCGTGGCCCACAGGAAAACAGTAGAGAGTAATGATTTTAAGATGATGCTAGATGCGAAGAGAATCGCCCAGAGTATTGCGGACAATATAAATACAATTGCCGAGCAGGGTCCCGGTTACTACAGATATTTTACCCTGCCGCCATACATATCCGGTGGATATGACTACAATATCAGCATCTATGGAAATTTCGTAGAGATTACGTGGGAGAGCAGATACGGAGAGCAGGGCTATATAACTCAGATAGTTACGGGTAACGCAACGAAATACTGCCTGGATAAGGGGGGAAATACAAAGAACAAGGTCTTCAATTACAATGAGAGAATTCTCGTAACCTGCAACAGGGCAGACCTTATGCTTCTAGGAGATTCATTTAAACCAGAGACCGCCAAAAATGGGACAGATGTAAATATCAGCATAGATGTACTGAACTACGGCATTCTGGATGTGCCCGATACCACACGTTTTAATGTCACTTTTAGAAATAACATCCTAGGTAATTATACGTATACGATCCAGGGACTCCACGCCGATAGAAGAAAAACTGCCTACGCATTCATAGATAGTTCAAAAACATCAAATCCCGGAACCTATTCTATCTATATAAATATAACGGAATATCCAACTCAACCAATTAATGAAAGCTACAAGGGAGATAACTGGTATAATGCAACCCTTACCATCACAACATAGGCCTGGGAAAGCACAGGTTCTCAGCGGCGAATTCATCCTAGCGAGTGCTATCTTCTTATTTGTACTAACATCAATATTCCTTTTGTGGAGCACCACAACGAGGAATATAGCGGAGTCTGAGATCATGTATGAGATGGATGAAGTTGCAACTAACGCGATAGAAAAACTGATCAGGACATCTGGATACCCGGATGATTGGGAGAGCATACCACCAATTGAGATAGATAATGTCTCTGCACTCGGTCTGGCTACAGAGAGCAGGATACTGGACAAAGAAAAGGTTCTAAAGTTTCTGTATATAATGAGCAATACATCATCCGATAACCCGTGTAACCTGAGTAGCCCAGAAACTATCTCAAATTACGAATGCAATAAACACTTTTTGGGTATTGGTAGGTATGACTTCTACCTCGATATAACCTATCTGAATGGGACAATAGTAAATATCAAAGGTAAAAGCTGCACAACGGGTTTAATACCTGGAAATACTGAATACATGTTAACGAAACGGAGGAATGCCCTGTTGGACGGGGATATAGTGAAGGTTACCCTGACGGTATTTTACGATTAGGATATTGCTATACCGACGGTGTCTCCCTTCAACCACCACAACAATCCCGGCACCACCAACAGCCGACGACTTCGGTGTTGGTGATGTAGGTGGATCTACGGATGATTACGTATTCTAGTGAACTTGCCAATACGCAGAATGGACCGATTGGGG
>QMZJ01000121.1 GCA_003663115.1 Candidatus Altarchaeales archaeon
CCGGTTCTTATACAGAAGATGAAGAAGTTTATAATTTCAATTTTTGACAATTTTGACCTGCCAGCTCTCCTGTCGACAAATACGATTGGAATCTCTTTTACCCCGAATCCCCTTTCCACTACCCGAAATAATATTTCTGCCTGAAATTCATATCCGTTAGATTTTATCTTGTCCAAATCTATCCCCTGCAGGGTCTCCTTTCTGTACGCTCTGTATCCAGTAGTTATGTCATTAACCTTTAAGCCAAGAAGTATCCTGGCAAGAATATTTGCACCCTTACTCATCATCTTCCTCCATAAACTCCAGTTTTCTATTTCTCCCCCTTTAATGTATCTTGAACCAAGCACCAGGTCGTAATTGTTCAGGCTTTTAACAAATTCTGGAATGTATTCGGGGTCATGGGAGAAATCGGCATCCATCTCGAAGATTATGTCAGAGTTCAGGTCTATAGCTTTTTTAAATCCCGTAACATATGCGGAGCCTATCCCAAGCTTCTGTCCCCTTTTGATCAGAACTATTGGATACCTCTCTCTTAAATTTTCTACCTCCCGGGCAGTACCATCCGGAGAACTATCATCTATGACGATCAGGTTGCCATCTATCCCGTTTTTTTCAAAGACATCAGATATCTCGTGGATTAAATCCTTAATATTCTCCCTCTCATTGTATGTTGGAATTACCACAGAGACCTTCATAATATCTATTAATTCTGAATATAATTTAACATGGATAGAAATCTCAGAATTCTCTCGTTGATCCTGCTCCTGGGAATTACCTTCAGGATCTGGAATTTAGAGGTTATTCCTCATTGGTACTGGGATGAAGGAGTCAACATGAATATTGCATGGAATCTGGCCAATGGAAGAATGCAGTGGTTCTCTCTGAGCTATCCGTTTGTCCCTCATCCACCTCTTTTCTTTATTATTACAGCTGTTATGTTGAAGTTTTTCGGTAACCAGCTTCTGGTTCTCAGGGGGTTATGTGCCATCTATGGGATCCTGACCATTCTACTGTTGTATCTAATAGGCAAGGAGATGTTCGGTAAAAAAATTGCATTATTAGCTGGTTTTCTATTTGCGATCTATCCAACGGCCATCTACTGGAACAGGATGGGCTTTGCAAACAATCAGTTGATGTTTCTATCCGTTCTAAGCCTGTATTCGATACTTCTCTATCTGAATCGGAAGGGTGAGAAGTGGTTTTATCTGGCGGGGATATTAACCGGTTTGTCAATAATTACTGAAATACTGGGTACAGGTCTCTTTTTTTCAATATCTGTATTGCTCTGGGTCTACAGAAGGGGAAAGCTTCTGAGGTTCATTTCAATATCGGCCATAATCCCCCTTATCTTTGTAATTTCAATGCTTATTTTAATGCCCGATGCGTTCATTCACGATCTGATGCACAACTCCGGCAGGATGAACTATCCTGCCCTGTTGACATCTGTAATTATTATCCTGTTTCTGATATATCCGTCGAGATTCAGGGAAATCTGTATCGAATACCTGTACAAAATCTACTCGCCAGTTATTGAGGAAATTAAAAAGAATTTTCCCATCTTTTACATAATACTCTCGTTAATCGTATTCCTTATGCCCCCATCTGACGAAATGTTCGTCCAGAATTTCGATTATTTCTGGTTCGGTATTCCCGGCTTTTATCTCATTAAAGAGAAGAGAGACAGAGATATATTAATTTCCTTTCTCCTCTCATTTTTTGTAATCCTCCTGTTATTGGATAGATCGGATCACATGATAATTCCCCTCTATCCGCTATTCTGTCTCGGCTTCGCGGTTCTCCTTGACATGATCTTTAATATGTCGCTGAAGTATTTCGGGGAAAAACTTAAGAAGATTAACGTTACAGTACTCACACTCATCCTGGTTTTTTATCCGCTCGGGGTCGTTCTCTATCACGATACCACCGCTTTTGTAAACGGTAAGCTTCTATCGATAGAGGATATAAACACCAGATATATGGTTGCAGATTTTGTTAATTCGAGGGTTGATAAAGATGATGTAGTATTGACGGACAGTCATCTTTCCCGGATGATAAACTGCAAAACCTCGGTTTTAATTCAATCGGCAGCTTTTGAGGGGAGATCTATCGCCTACATGCCCTCGGATTTAAGCAGAGATAGATTCTTATTCAACTGCTCCCATAAAAATGCCAAATTTATCGTGATGGTAAACGGAACCAGGGAATGGGCCATGAACCAAACGGCCCTGGTCGGGATGATGAACGAAATTCAGAACTGGTCAACTAACGAAATTGGCAATTATCTGATCTATAGAAATCCCCGCATAAGTTAGAAGAGATAGCCACTATAAAACGTTAACCATGTCCAAAATGCCAGGAATACCAAAAGTGCAACAAAGGCCAGTACGTCTTTTTTACTTATATCGTCCCTAAATTCGAGCCTTAGGTCCATTTTTATACATTTAAGCAATGAAAACCGATATATTTATATACTTGTTTTTATATAAAGATATACAATAAATAAAATAAAATAAAATACGAGGTGAAAGATATGAAATTAGATAAATACGAGGTGAAAGATATGAAATTAGATAAGAAACTTTTTATTCTTGGTTTTCTAGTGATGGCAATTGGAACTGTAGCAGCGCAGACGACAGTTGTTTCCTTGATTAATGCCCTGATCTGCAGATTGATTACCATTCTATGGGGTGTATCCGCGGCAGTTGCGACGATTGTGATGGTGATTGCGGGTATAAGGTGGATCGGGTCGTCAGAGGATGCCGGTGCGAGGGCTCAGGCAAAGTCTACGATAGTGCATGCGATCATAGGTCTGATTATTGTAATAGTAGCTCTATCGATAGTTAATTATGCCATAACTGGTGCCGGAGTGTTAAGTACATTAACATTCTCATGTAGGCCATAATTCCAATGTAGTACTTAGATTGTAAGTTACATACTCCACACTAAAGTGTGGAGTTGTTTAATTTTTTTATAGAGCTATCTGTTTTTTGCAAATTGCTTTCTTAGGCTGGTTTAAAGTGGATGGGTTCTGCAGATGATCCCGGTGCGAGGGCTCAGGCAAAGTCTATCGTCACGGTAGCTTCGCAGGTCGTCGCATGGGCGGTTCAAGGTACCGTTGCTGGTAGCATCCCCGGCTATACATTCGACCCCCGCGACTTCCTTCCGGCTCCCTTTAAATATTTATTCTTAAACAACAGATAGATTAATTGCCGTATCTGATTTAAAGATGTCAGCATTGAGAACGTGTTTCATACCCGAAAAGAAAGAAAGTGAAATCAGGGAATATTTTGAGAAGAGGAGGGGGGGTATCTTAAAACCAAGGGATGATATCAGGAGTATAGAAAGGAGATATGCCCCCCTGGGGGTCTTTGAAATAAAGAGAAAAGAGGATATAAAAACGGGTATTATATCGAGGGTGAAAAAAACCATTGAAAAGAGTAATAGATTTTACGTCAATCTGAATAACGCCGATCTCTACTATGTAGGTAAGGGAAGGCTGGGCAAAAAACCCAGAATAGAGAAATTGGATATAATGGAGAAGATAATTGACCTCCCATCCATTTCGATCGAGTTTCTATCGGATATAGTAAAAAAAGGCAGGATAACACATCACGAATTGAATAAAAAGCATTTCCTGTTCTTGGATGGAAATTTCGATTGCGTAATGATGCTGAAAGCGAGGGATCTAATTGAGTTTCATCCCAGGGTTTATGGTGCAAGTTATGGGATATATGCCCCGCATCTGGAGTATCTGGCAAAGGTAAACATTCTTGACTTTGATGATAAAAGGTATAATCTCGGAGATTTTCTATCCACAGAGCAGATAAAGTTAGAGGGGAAAAAGGTGGATGAACTCACATATAACTCAGAAGATATATTAAATAGATTAGAGATATTTTTTGCGGGCGACGGAATATCTCGGGATATTGTATATC
>QMZJ01000122.1 GCA_003663115.1 Candidatus Altarchaeales archaeon
AAGCGTTGACGGAAAAGAAAGGAATCGCCTTAGGCGATTCAATTTTAGGTGAATTCTAAAATGCCATACGATGTCAAGGATATAAATCTGGCGGATAAGGGAAGGTTAAAGATCGAGTGGGCCGAGGCACATATGCCGGTTCTGATGGAGATAAGAAGGGAGTTTGAAAGAAGCAGACCCCTGAAAAATATCAGAGTTGGGTTTGCTCTTCACGTTACAAAAGAAACGGGGGTTCTGGTAAAGACGTTAATCGCCGGTGGTGCACGCGTTGCAATAAGCGGCTGTAATCCATTATCAACGCAGGATGACGTCGCTGCTGCATTGGCAAGAGATGGCATCCGGGTCTATGCATGGCGCGGTGAGAGCAGGGATGAATACTACCAGAATATTAACAAGGTGCTGGACTTTGAGCCAGAGATCACAATAGACGATGGAGGGGACCTGGTATTTACAATTCACAAGGAAAGGCAGGAATTGATAGAGAATATAAGGGGTGGGTGCGAGGAAACCACCACGGGGATTATAAGATTGAGAGCTATGGATAAAGACAGAGCACTGAAATATCCGGTAATGGATGTTAATGATGCCAGAACAAAGCATTTTTTCGATAACCGGTATGGAACCGGACAGTCAACCATAGACGGAATTTTAAGGGCGACTAATGTTCTTATAGCTGGAAAAAATTTTGTAGTTGCGGGTTATGGATTTTGTGGGAGGGGAATTGCCCTAAGAGCGAGGGGGATGGGGGCAAATGTAATAGTAACGGAGGTCAATCCCACAAGGGCATTGGAAGCTGTAATGGATGGCTTCAGGGTAATGCCGCTGAGAGAGGCCGCAAGGATCGGGGATATCTTCGTAACAGCCACCGGTGATGTGGACGTCCTGAATAGGGAGCACTTCGAGCTGATGAAAAATAACGCGATTCTGGCAAATTCCGGTCACTTTAATGTTGAGATAAACATCCCCGAACTGGAGGAATTATCGGTTGAAAAGAGGAAGATCAGGGAAAATGTTGAAAAATACAAGTTGAAAAATGGAAGATCCCTCTATCTACTGGCCGAGGGAAGATTGGTAAATCTGGCGGCTGCGGAGGGTCATCCCTCGGAGGTGATGGACATGAGCTTCGCCAACCAGGCACTTGCTGTGAAGTATCTTCTCGAGAACAGGTTAGAGCCGGGGGTCTATAAGATCCCGGATGAGATCGATGATAGAATTGCGGTACTAAAATTAAAGACCATGAACATTGAAATTGACCAGCTAACGGATAGACAGAGAAAATACCTTGAGAGCTGGAGTGAGGGAACCTGATCAGATTAAAGGTTAAAATCTTATATCTTTATCTGGGTGAAAAAAATGGAAAAGGAAACCGCGCTCATAGGCGATTATCTCGGAACCATAGAGGAATTTGTTCCGGGTGAGGGGACATACTCGGATGATGGAAAGATATACGCGGCGAACATCGGCAAGGCAATTTTAGATAAAGAAAATCATATCGCAAGGATAGATGGAAAAATTCCCTCTAAGTTGGAGGTCGGACAGGTCATCTTCGGTGACGTCCTGAATATAAGAAAGAATATGGTTATGATAATCGCGAGGAAGATTCAGGGCGTTAAAGGGGAGATCGATGTAAGGACTGGACTGTATGTTTCAAACATCTCTAAAGGTTATGTTGAAAGGCCCGATGACATGTTTGGGATCGGTGACCTGGTCAAGGGTAAGATAATAAGGATAGAACCGGGGATGATCAACCTATCGACCGAAGGGGAATTTGGCGTTGTCAAAGCCTTTTGCAAGCGATGTAGACATCCACTGATAAAACCGAAAAAATTCGGGAATAGATTGGTCTGCTCGAGCTGTGGACACAGGGAACGGAGAAAACTCGCTAAGGATTATGGGAATGTTGCTGTAATATAAGATGGGTGTAAATCTACGAGAGATAGTTCGTCACGAGCCCCTTGAATTCGGGGATCTAAAGGGGAAGGTAATAGCAATAGATGCACTAAACAGTTTATATCAGTTTCTTTCTATTATAAGACAACCCGATGGAACCCCCCTGATGGATTCTAACGGAAGAATCACATCTCATCTGTCTGGATTGTTCTACAGAACAACCCGTCTGGTCGAATTGGGGATAAAACCAATCTATGTCTTTGATGGAGAGCCACCCCTTCTCAAAAAGAGAGAGATCGAGGAGAGGAAAGAAACAAAAAAGGAGGCAGAGAAAGAATGGCAAAAGGCCCTGTCGGAGGGCAGACTGGAGGATGCTAAGAAATTTGCTGGGCGTACATCGAGATTTACAGATGAGATGCTAAAGGATTCCAAGGATCTACTTGAGTATATGGGAATCCCATATGTACAGGCGCCATCTGAGGGGGAGGCTCAATGCGCCTACATGTGCAGAAAGGGAGATGTTTGGGCCGTTGGTAGCCAGGATTATGATACTCTCCTCTTTGGGGCCCCCCGTTTGGTAAAGGGTCTGAACCTTAGTGGTAAATTCGAGCTGAGTATAATCCACCTGGATAAGGTTCTGCACGAATTAAATCTAAGCAGGAAGGAACTCATAGATATCGCCATCTTAGTTGGAACGGATTTTAACGAGGGTGTAGAGGGGATCGGCCCCAAAAGGGCGTTGAAGGTGGTAACAGAGAATAGGCTTGGGGAATTGGAAATAGACTTCGATATCGATGCGATCAGAGAGATCTTCCTGAAGCCCAAGGTAACAGATGAATACGAGTTAAATTGGACCGAACCGGACAGAGACTCTCTGATTGAATTTTTATGCAAAGGGCACGATTTCTCGAAAAACAGGATCGAAAAAACCATCAATAATCTGAAAAAGGCTCTAAAGGAGCTCTCTCAGAGGGATCTTAGCGCCTGGTTCTAGACCCCGGGTAGCTCACATTGCCTCAAGTGCCTTGATCCTGTCCCATATCGGAGGATGCGTACTGAAAAGATTCGAGAAGAAATCTTTCTTGTCCCTGAATGGATCTGCGATATATAGTGGTGCAGAATCTTGATTTGCCGAGGTCATTGGAATCTTGCTACCCGCGATCTTCTTCAGTGCATCCGCGAGACCCTGTGGATATCTGGTGAGTAACGCTCCAGATGCATCTGCCATGTACTCTCTCCTTCTGGAGATCGCGAGCCTGACCAATTGTGCTATTATCGGTGCAATAATTGCGAATATTATGCCCGCCAGAACAAGGGCCGCGCCACCTCGACCGCCGACTCGACCGTGTCTTCCCCTTCCATACCAGAGAATCCTGAGCATCATATTGCTCAGTATCCCTATCAAACCAATCATCACCATAACGAGCATCATATAGCGGATATCATAGTTCTTGATGTGAGAAATTTCATGTGCCAGTACACCCTCCAGTTCGAGGCGTTTCATCATCTGTAGCAAGCCAGTGGTTACTGCAATAGCTGCATGTCTCGGGTCTCTTCCGGTTGCGAAGGCATTTGGTGCTGGATCATCTATCACATAGATTTTTGGCTTTGGAATTCCAGCGGCGATACTTAACCCCTCCACAGAATTGAATAGATAAGGATATTCCTCCTTTTTCACTTCCTTTGCATGGTTTATCGCAAGTATTGCCTTATCCCCAAGGTAATAGCTGAATAGCATCCATATTATCGCAAATATCAGGATGAGTCCCGCCCCGAGATATCCTCCACCGAAATATTCGCTGATGATGAATGCGAGAATAAACGAGATATGAAAGAATATCAGAAACAGATCATATGACATCCTCTTATTCTTAGATATCTGATCGTAGATGTTTATTCGTTCCATGTCCGAGATATTATCTCACATCCCGGTTC
>QMZJ01000123.1 GCA_003663115.1 Candidatus Altarchaeales archaeon
ATGACTAAGATAACCCCCACAACCCTTATTAGGACAACCACACTCAAGGCAACCAGACACAGGAGCAATAGATATAAAATTTTTGTTGGAACCCCGACAACCGTTGAAAATTCTTCATCAAAGGATATCGCTGAGAATTCTCTGTAGAATAAAAGAACCGTCAGGATTATTATTACATCCAGGATCAGCATCATTCCCAGGTCAAAGGAGGGAACTGTGAGAATGCTTCCAAATAGATAACCGAAGAGATCGGGGGCATAACCCGGGCTTAAACCAATGAAGATAATCCCCAATGCCATTCCCCCCGACCATAATATTCCTATGGCAGTGTCTTCACTCACCTTCGCTTTTTTGCTGATAATTCCTATACTGAGCGCAGACAATATACTAAATGGAATGGCGACCAGAATGGGATCTATTCCAAGCAGATAGCCCAGACCGATCCCCCCAAATGCCGCATGAGAAATACCTCCGCTGATGAAGACTATCCTCTTTATAACGACGTATGTGCCGACAATCCCACAGGCTATACTCACTAAAACGGCAGCCATCAGGGCATTCCTCATAAATTCATACTGGAGGATCTCCATCATTTTGTGTGCCTCCTCAATACTCTGTGGGGTGTTCCATGAGCTATCAGTTCTATGGGACATTGGTATACCTTTTCAAGCTCCCTAAGGGCAATTTCTTTTGAGCCGTGGTAGAATAACCTGCGATTTAGACATGCCATTTCATCAACATAAACAGATACAACGCCAATATCGTGGGTTACTAAAACTATCGCCATCCTTTCCTTGAGCTCCGAGAGTAATTCATAGAATGATTTTTGCATCTCCGGGTCAATACTTGCAGTTGGTTCATCGAGTAAAAGTAACCTGGGTTCTCTCGCGAGTGCTCTGGCTATAAAAACCCTCTGCAACTGTCCACCGGATAATCTGCCTATCTGCCTGTCTCTGAATTCGAGCATATCTACGGTTTTCAGGGCGTTAGTGGCAGCTTTCCTATCCTCTTCAGAATAGTTTTTGAACACCCCCTTGTATCTACCCATAAGAACTACATCGAAAACGCTTATCGGAAAATTTAGATCAAAAAAGGTGTACTGGGGTAGATAACCTATAAACCTTCTCCCCTCTTCCGGGGACATTCCAAAGACCCTGACCTCTCCTTTATCTGGCTTAATTAATCCAAGAATAACCTTCAATAATGTGGTTTTCCCGCCGCCATTTGGACCTATTATTCCCAGAATAATATTTTGCTCTATAGATAAATTAATATCCTCAAGCACGGGACTATCATTGAGATAGACCTCTATATTTTTTAGGCTGACGATTTCCTCATTCATCTTTTTTAATAGATTATTCCATTTCCAGGGAGAGTGAATCTGCCACGCTTCGCATATTGGGGATATAGCTCCTGGGAAGGGGATCAATAAAGACTATCTGCCCATTGATCTCGCGGGCAATGGTCTCCGCATGTTCTGTTGCGAACTGTGGTGCTACATAGACATATGATAGATTATATCTCTTTGCTTTATCAATGCATGCCCGAATAACCTGCGGGGTTGGTTCTTTTCCCTCATGCTCAATCGCAATCTGTGTTAAATTGTACTCCTCAGCAAAATATCCGAGCATTGGATGATATATCATGAAAACTCTGTTCGTAAAGCCATCAAGCCTCTCGTGAATGTATCTATCGAGATCCTCAAGTTCTTGGAGATAGTTGTTCTTGTTTCTCGTGTATTCGTCCGCATTGGATGGATCTACTTGAATAAGTCCATTGTAGAGGTTCTCCACCATCTTTTTAGCGTTGATCGGTGAGTTCCAGATATGTGGATCTCCTTCCCTCTTTGTGATGCCCTCTGAGCCGTCGATGATCACCATATCGGGATTCATGGCTCTGATCCTGTCCATCCACACATTCTCAAACTCCACACCAGACCCCACCTTGAAATATATCCTCGCCTTACTGATCTCCATGAGTTGATCCGGGGTTGGCTCATAGGTATGCGGGCTTGCCCCCGGGGGAACCATTACCGTGACCCTGACCCTGTCTCCCCCGACCTTCTCCACAAAATCGGCCTGGGGTAGTATGGTAACAACTACTCCCAGCCTCTCATTGTCCACGGGTTTTTCTGTTATACACCCCACGGTTAAACAAATGGCAATAAAGAGCAGTAATACTCTTTTTTCCGTCTCGTTCATCTCAAAATCTTGATAATGGCATTGGGGAATATATGATATAAATATAGGAATTATTAATATTTAAATGAATTGTTAATAATTTTTATGCAATATTTATAAATAGATTATTAATTACTTACGATGCCAATTATCAGCATATCCCTGAGCGATAAACTCCTCGAGGAGACGGACAGAATCCAGAAGGAACTTGGTTTCTCTGGAAGGTCGGAGGTGATCAGGGCGGGGGCAAGGATGCTCATAGCAGATAGCAGGGAAAAAGAAAAATTGGTTGGCAGGATAAATTCGATACTCCTATTGATCCATAACCAGAAGGTGGAGGACATAGTTACAGAGATAAAACACAGGTTTGAGGATATAACAAAAACACAGATACATAGCCATCTAAGAGAGAACAAGTGCCTGGAGGTATTTGTCTTGGATGGCGATGCAAAAAGAATAAAAGAAATAACCAGATTATTTCAGGCAAGTGGAAAAATGGAGTATGTTAAATTAATTGTGGCATAGCTCAGATTTCCCGTTCTTCCGATAGTTCCGCTTCACACTCCCTGCACAGCTTTTTTTCCGGATAACCGCAATCCTTACAGAAAACTAAGCCGCAACTCGAACATATATAGACCTTATCTACATTCTTACCACAGAATTCACACCCCATTTTTATCCTTCATAGATATCATTCAACCTTCACTCTAATTCTCTTTTTCTTCTTTTCCTTCTTCAGGCGTTCCATCTTAACCTCTAGGACTCCATTCTTGTATGTTGCCTTGACCTTCTCTGGTTTGATCTCACACGGCAGCTCCAGCTTTTTGTGATATTTTCTCTCTGCTGTGTCGACATTTATCTCCAGAGAATTCTCGTCTATCTGCAGTTCTATATCCTCCTTTCTTACCCCGGGAACCTCCGCTATGACTGAAATCTCTTTATCTCCCTCGATAATATCCACCAGGGGCTCCCTGCCACCGGAAATCTTCATCCTTCCAGAAACAATACTGGGGATATTTCCAAACTCCTCTATCTTCGGCTTTCCTTCTGGCCCAATCCTCATCGAAAAACCATAGACGTAGGGTCCACCCTCCTTTGGCTCTTTAAGGGACATCCTCCTGATTTCCTCAATCATATCGGCAATATTTTCTTCCATCTCTCTAAATTCCTCATCTAAGTCCCTAAAGAGATCATCCTTAAAGATATCGGTCCAGTCTCGCCATCGTCTTCTCCACGGAAACATCGGGATCACCTCATCTAATTTATTCGAATTTATATGATATCATTTATTATTGTAGGTATGATATTATTTATATTATATAGATTTGAACGCTGTGTTGAATAAATCGTAAAGTATTTCTTCTTTGAGAAGAAATGACCATAACGGTGATCGTTATGGCTTATAAAGATAATATGGGAACTTATAGGAACGGGCTGTATATAATGAACGGTTAGTGAGGAGAGTAATTCTGCTTAATGGTATACTTTCTTTCATCTACCTTATCGCCAGCCCGAGGTGCATTGCGCAGGCTCTCATCATTTATCCCAGAACTGATAGAGGTTACGGATGAGAGAACTACTTTTAAATGCTCGAACCTTTACTCAAAAGGGATTATCCGATAGAGC
>QMZJ01000124.1 GCA_003663115.1 Candidatus Altarchaeales archaeon
AGTGAATGCCCCACCTTTCGCCAGCCTTTATTAAAGGCTGGTCGGAGTTAGCCGACCGCAAAACTGCAAAGCAGTTTTGGGTCCCTCGAATCTTTGATTCGAACGGACGACTAAGGTGTGGCGTGCGTTGCGCTTAGCCACACTTGATAGTGTCATTACTTTAGGGGCCGTGGGGTAGTCTGGCATCCTAGCAGGCTCCAGATAAAAATCTTGGAGCGCTGATCCCTCGGGAGATGATGAACGGATTGGTACGAGCCCGAGAATGGTTGGGAGGTACCTGCCGATGGGGGTTCAAATCCCTCCGGCCCCAAACCCTTTAAAATTCCCAAAGGAATTTGCTTCGCAAATTCAACGAAGGATGGTTGATTAGGCCGCAACCCCTTTGGAAAAGGTGTTGCATCCCCAAAAATTATTCGGGGTTGATAAGGGCAAATGAATGCCCTTATGGTGTTGAAAGGGCGGGGAAGGCGCCCTTATTGAAAATGCAATGCGAAATCTGCGGGAGGCATATAGAAAGGGGTAAGAAAGTCAGGGTTGAGGGGTCAGTTGTCATCACCTGTGATGAGTGCTCCAAGTGTGGTGAAATTATCGGCCTGGTTAGTTCTCATGAGGTAGAAAAACCATCTCCGAAGGTTGAGGAAAAAAAGGAGGTTGTCTTTGAGCTGGAGGGTGAGGAGTTAGTTGATAATTATCCAGAGCTCATACGTAAAGCGAGGGAGAAGAGGGGGATGAAGCAGGAGGAGCTGGCGAGGTTGATTAATGAACCAGCATCCTTAATACATAGAATAGAGATAGGCAAGATGGAACCAGATCCTCAAATGGCGAGAAAGTTGCAGCAGAGATTGAATATAAGGTTATTACAAAAACCAGAGGTAACTGATATTCAACCCGTGAAGACAAAGATTCCAGAGGAACTGACATTGGGCGATCTAGTAGTTGTTAGAAAAAAGGTGAAAAGAAGGTAAAATGTTTTTTTTATTGATCTTGGCGATATTTGTCATTGGAACCCTGATTCTTGCAAAAACCGATGCTGAGAGACACTTCATAGTTTTTTTAATAAGAACGAAACACTTTCTAAAGTTTATCGACGAGATAGCAAGGATTATGCCGAACCTCTGGAAGTTCGTAGCTGACTTAGCAATCGTTCTCTCATTCAGTGGACTTGGGGCCGCTTATCTGTCAAAATACAGAAAAAACAGCAGAAATCTGGATATAATAATGCTCATCTCTGGAGTCTTGGTTATATTAATGTGGTCCAGGGGCTTGCTCTTATCGATAGTGATGCTATGCTCTCTGTTGATGGGGATCTCGAGTCTGTCCAGATTAAAGAACCCCTTCTTTGACTTTATAGTGGCAACGAGTTTGATCTCATCGATTTTTTTAAGTGCAATGCCATGGTATCTGGCAATTTTTGAGGGGATTTTCGGTCCTTTGGCCATAGTATTTGGCTCACTGATAGAGCATGCATTCGCGATAACATCCGGGCAATCAGCTATACCGGGGGTTTCTCCAATCATCCCGTGGATCGAGGCGGGACAGTGGGGTTTCGTCATTCCGGGTCTCGGGATATTTGTCCCGATTGGATATGGGCTTATCTCATTAATTCTACTTCTGGTAGTGCACGAGGGTTCGCATGGTATACTGGCGAGGGTTCACAAACTTAGGCTTAAATCTACGGGGTTATTAACCTTGGGTCCCCTGCCCATCGGGGCATTTGTCGAACCGGATGAGGAGGAATTTAATGAAAGTGAGAGTATAGTAAAGATGAGGGTTCTTTCAATGGGTTCCTTTTCAAATCTGATGTTAGCAATCCTTTCTCTCTTACTTTTTATTTTCCTGATAATGCCATCAAGTGGTTGGGTCGTTAAGGATTCCAATATATCAAGTATTGAGAATGGAACCATCATAATGGCAGTTGATGATATAAACATCTCCCCAGAGAGCCATATAGCTGCAGCGATGGATGCCTGTATCTTCTCCAACAGGGTTTACACAATAAAGAATTCCACAATCGAAAACAAGAGCGTCATAAATGTAACGACAAACAAAGGCATATTCCCCGTAAGATCAGAGGAATTGGTGAGGGTAAAGCTTAGATATGTACCCAGATTCAGGTACAGCTATAATTTTTTGGGGATCGATGTGTCCGCTATCTTAATAAATATATTGTTCTGGATATACTTCTTTAACTTCAATGTAGCCCTGGTAAATCTCCTGCCTATACTGCCCTTTGACGGGGGAAAAATGCTTATAGAATTGATGTCCATGTTTGATCTCAGTGAAGATGCGGTAAAGAAGATAGCTTATACATTTTTATTTCTTGGTTTATTGATCATACTTATCAACGCATACCCTCTGCTGAACATGCTCTTTGATTGGTTATTTTTAATTATAACCTAATGTCCTTTCCCATGTAGACGCCCTTTCGTTTATATCCAAACCTCCTGTAATAATCCCTGACTCCGATTCCGCTGGTAATTAAGATTTTTTTCATATTCAATTCCCTGCTGATTTTCTCCGCCTCCGCCAGAAGTTCCCTGCCATAACCGCGGTGCTGCCACTCGAAGCGGGGTTTTTCTCCGACCTCAACCATCGGACCATAGACATGAAGCTCTCTAATTAGAGATGTCTTAGCGGTAATTTCTGGTCTGTGCGGCCTGTATGGGATTCTCAGGCGTAAAAACCCAATAAGTATGTCCTTCTTCGTATCCTCAAAGGAGAGGAATATCTCCCTGCCTCCACTGGCTCTATATTCCGTGCGCAGTAATTTTATATTCTCTATATCTGGCTCTATTCCCTCTCTCATCCTGTGTCCGACCTCCCTGCATCTGATACATTTACATCTTGTCCCTCTTCTCTCCATCTCTCGATAAACTAATTGACCCAGATTTGATGCCTTAACGCCGGCCTCTATCAGGGGAGAGGGGATGTCCCTCTGTATCCTCATTGTCCTGACCCACTTGGGCATCATCTTCTTTACCTTAACTATTAGATCTACCGCCTCTTCTGTGCTTATTGGCCTGAATTCTCCCCTCTTCCACATTTCGTAGTATTCCGTTCCCTTCAGAATTAAACAGGGATATATCTTCACCATGTCTGGTTTAAATCTCTCATCATTGAAGATTTCTTCGAATGCCTTCAGATCCAGCTCGGGATTATATCCGAGAATGCCTGGCATCATGTGATAGCCAACCTTTAAACCGGAGTCCTTCAACTGCTGGGTTGCTTCAACGACGTCACGGACAGTGTGACCCCTGTTTACCTCTCTGTATACCTCATCGGAGGGGTTCTGAACCCCGATCTCAACTCGAGTTACACCGAATCTCAGCATAAGATTTATCTGTTCCTCCTTCGCCCAGTCGGGTCTCGGCTCAAATGTTATCCCGATACACCTGACCCCGGATCTCTCGTTTTCCCTCTGTATATCCTCGAGGTAATGAAATCTCTTCTCAGACCTCTCATAATTTTTTATAAATCTATCACTGCCCATCTCTCTGATAATCTGATAATTTGATCGAAAATCATTCATCGCCTCTAAGGCTCTTTTCACAAACCATTCCTGATAGTCCATGCACTGGGCAGTCAGGGTTCCGCCCATTACAATAAGCTCGACCTTACTTATCGGGTGTCCTATATCCCTAAGCTGGGAAAGTCGAAAAGTGACCTGCAGATAGGGGTCAAATCCGTATCTGATGGCCCTTCTGGTTGCCGGCTCCTCCCCGGTAT
>QMZJ01000125.1 GCA_003663115.1 Candidatus Altarchaeales archaeon
ACAAGAATCTGCTGATTGTTTGCAGTTTGTGTCCATACTGGAATTTTTCCAGGGAGGAGGTAGAAGAACTGGGTGGAAAACTGGATTCTGAAATTGTGAAATTACCAGCAATCTGCAACTATCCGGAGATTAAGGTAGATCCGGGGGATTACGATAGAATTTATGTGTTAGCGTGTGGCGCTGGCTCACAGGTCATTTCGGATGTATTGGATACTGAGATAATACCGGTTGCGGATACGACCGGGATTGGTGTAAAAATAGGCGATAAGATTCTGGAATACTGCTCGGCCTGCGGCGATTGTATTCTGGAGAAAACCGCCGGGATATGTCCCATAAAGAGATGTCCAAAGTCTTTGTTGAACGGACCATGCGGAGGTGTTCAGGATGGCAAATGTGAGGTGGATGACATAGATTGCGCATGGATTCTGATCGATAAAAGAATGAAGAAATTCGGGAAGGGGGATGAGCTTATAGGGACAAGAATTCCGAGGTTAAAATGAGTAAACTGTCCGAAAATTTCGGAAAAGAGTTCATAGTTACCGGGGAGGTTGCTCCTCCAAGGGGCCCGGATCTCAAGGAATTTATGCACGAGGTTGAGGAATTTAAGAAACTGATGAATAGGCTGTATGGGGTTAATGTTGTGGATATTCCAGGAGCCAGGCTGTTGATGAGCTCCCTGGCTGCGAGTATACTCCTGAAACAAAATGGCATAGACCCCATATACCAGCTGGCTTGTAGGGATAGAAACCAGCTGGCACTGGAGGCCGATTTAATTGGTGCGGCAGCCTTTGGTATAGAAAATGTTCTTGCTCTGACCGGGGACCATCCCTCATGCGGGTCAAGTGATCATCCAAGGGCTAAAGGAGTATTTGATCTCGATTCTGCAACCCTCATAAAGACGATGAAATTAATGAACCAGGGCAAGGATTTAGTTGGCGGGGATCTGAATAAGCCGACGAATTTCTTCATAGGGGCAGCATTAGCCCCCGGGGCGACACCCATAGAGGGAGAGATTCATAAGACGAAAAGAAAACTGGATGCCGGAGCAGATTTCTTTCAGACGCAGGTCGTATTTGAGCCCTCAGTGATGCGGAATTTTCTGGATAAATATGAATCCCTGATGAAGGAGGATATCGCAGATAAGATTCTGATGGGTCTTGTACCTCTATATTCGTATGGAATGGTTCAGTTTCTGAGGACGATGCCCGGCATAGTGATCTCGGAAGAGATGGGGAAGAGGATAAAAGAGGCAGATGATCCAGTTGAGGAGGGGATTAATATAGCTTCGGGGCTCATAGATATGGCAAGGGAGATGAATCTGGCGGGGGTTCATATAATGCCCGCCGGGAAGATAGAAGTTTTGGTGAGGCTCCTGGAAAGTATATAGGATAATTCCTGTTCATCGAGGCCTTTAATATTCCTTTGGAGAATGGTATCTTTATGCCGAGGTCCCTTGCGAATTTAAGCAGTTTTTCGTTACCTGCACAGAGGAGCAGGAAGGCTCCGTAATTGCGAGTATGGCATCGATTCCCCTTATAGTACTCCTGCTTATGTCAGGATCAATTCCTGTAGTAAGGATCTTAACGGGGTATTTTCGGGACGGAGACATCCGGAGCCAGCCACCTTAACCGTGCCAGAGATCAGTAATTTTAAATTCTTCTCCACCTCAATGGCATACGGATTCATCCTTATCAGTCCACCACCCATTGTTGCCCTCTCCATGATTATGTCTTTCATCTCGGACCTGGATCAGCGTCTGCGGCAATGTATGGAAACCATTTTCGGCATATATTCTTGATAGATACGCCGAGCTTGTCGTCTTTCCGACGCCCTCCTTTCCGGTTATTGCTATCCTCATTCTTTGGTATCCCCGAGATCAGTGACCTTCAACCTGGCAGGGGCAAAGATATCTGCGGGTATCCTGTAGAAGTTTCCATTGGCCTCTTGAAAGATCTCCCTGAAGGATTTTCCATACGCCCTGGAGTGTTTAGAGACGGCTTTTTCGGTAAGCCCCGGATCCCAGCCATTTACCTCCAATTCGACAGAGCCCTTATAGATTATTGCATCATTTGCCTCGAACATAACGTTATCTGATAATTCGAGCATGGGGACGGTTCCTTCGGCATATGAGATCCTGTTGACATCATAGCCCAGGTTAAGGAGTCTAAAGATACCGACCTCCACGATCCTGGAGAGAATGTTAATAAGTCCGGTTATGGAATTTTCCCCGAATACCGCAATTATGAGGTCTTTTACCTTTGCCTCCTGTAAGATTTTTCGGCAGGTTCCTCTGTCGGGGATCACGGGGGTTTCAAGGATCAATACCCCTTTATTTGAGGTTTCGGAGTAACCTACTTTTTCAATCACATCTCTTGGTTTTTTCGCGAGGATTCTCACCGGGCCGGAGCCGAGAGCAGTTCTATTATCTATCTTGATGCACCATCCAGCAAGTTGTGAGCTTAGAGTTGCAACAGCGGGAAGTTTCTCTATCCTTACGTGAATCTTATCATTGATATTTATTTTACCAAGTCCTGCAAGAGCAGCCTCCGCTACCCTTATGCCGGTATCTTTGTCGCTCTCCACATTAAGGCCAACATCTATCAGGGTTACCCTTCCGGTACCGAATTCCTCTATCCTGGTGTTTCCTCTATCCACGAGTTTTTCGAGAATTTTATAGGTACTCGAGTTAAGGTTCATTTTCATACGGTGTGAAATCTTTTCTCGACAGATGGGAATAGACGTTCATCACTATGGGGCAGATACAGGGCCTTCATGTATTCCTCGGCGAAGTCCTTGACCGTGCTTAAATCGTAATATGTCGTTCTCTTGCGATATTCTCGGCATCTTTCCTTTTTCTCTTTTTCTTTAGGAGTTTATATAATAAATAGCCTCCAATGAACAGTAAACGAATTTGGCCTTCTGATGCCGTGAGCAAATCTCTACCTTGACATTTCGCCATAGTAAAACTTCAACGCATTGATTGCTATGGTCTTCGTTGGATACCTGATATGGGGTTTTATTACAGAAGTTCAGAAATTCTTCATTGTAGTGCGGATAAAGCTTTACTGTTCTTCTGCTGTACTTTCTTGCTATCAGTTCTCTCTTCAACTCATACCGGTAGAAGATTCTTTAATTGAGAATATGGAACACCCCGATATTTCCCATCGGAATGCCATTTATATCCTTTAACCTCTTAATTTTTGAAATATAATCCGGATTGTAAGGGAATTCATCAACAAATCTTTTATTCGCATAACCTCTCAAATAGAAATCAAGCGAAATTTAAAGTTAAAGTCTAATAGTAAATTCTATGGATTCAGCATTAAAGAGACTTACTTCACAGGAACAATAAAAATTGCCCGTTGTATTACGTCAAACACAAGCTTATTTTGATTTTTGCTGTGCAGGTCTTTTGCTAAAATGGTGCCAATAAGCAGGGTTTAGTTCTTCATATTAATCTTTTTAGTGAATTCGCAAAGAATATTTAGAACCGAAAATAGAGACATTAAAAATGAGGAATAAAGGCCCGTATCTGGTCATGGGATTTATCCTCCTCGTGATTCCCATTGCTAATGCGGGGCTTTTTAATTCTGGAGACATAACCTTCTCGGTCGATCAGAGGGACTACTATTTTATGGTAGGTGAGGATGCAATAATCCCCCTGCATATCGAAAATACCTACGGAAAAGAGATTAATGGAATACT
>QMZJ01000126.1 GCA_003663115.1 Candidatus Altarchaeales archaeon
AACAGAAAGATGAAAGATAAAAGAGGTATTTTAATTGTAATTTCGATAGTTTTATGTATCATTTTATCCCTGTTATTTTCAATGAGTAAGGGAGGAATGAAAGAAAATAAAACTCAAGAGATTGAAGAGGAGAAAATTATGGAGGAAAGGGTCAGGAAAGCGGCGGTCTCTGGGAGATTCTATCCCTCCGATGAAAAGGCTTTGAGGAGGATGATTAAAGGCTGTATCGAAAATGCTAAGGAGGAAAAGATTAAAGGAAGGATAAGAGGCTTAGTATCCCCGCATGCGGGTTATATCTTTTCGGGGAGGGTTGCCGCTTATGGTTATAAACAACTTTTAGGAGGCAGATACGGGGAAGTCTTCATCCTGGGGCCATCGCATTATGTTGGATTTAAAGGAGCTTCAATAGCCAACGCCACTCATTATGAAACCCCTCTGGGAAAGGTAAGGCTCTCGGAAAGGGTTGAGGATTTGAGAAGAGAGCCATTAATTATATCAAATGAATTCGCTCATTTAAGAGAACATTCTCTTGAGGTTCAAATTCCCTTTTTACAGGAAGTTCTGGATAATTTTACAATTATACCCATAGTAACTGGTGAGGTAGACCCAGAAGAACTTGCAGAGGTTTTATTGAGGTATATAGATGATGACTCGCTTGTAATAGCATCTTCGGATCTATCCCATTATCATCCATATGAAAAGGCCATAGAATTGGACAAAAACTGTATTACCTCAATCCCAGATTTAAATTTTAACGAGATGATTAATAAATGTGAGGCATGTGGTAAGATTCCCATCCTTACCCTGATGTATATTGCAAGAGAGAAGGGCTGGGAAGGGAAATTGTTAAATTATAACAACTCTGGTGATACCTATGGTGATAAAGACAGGGTTGTTGGATATTCATCAATTGCATTCTATGAAAAAATGGAGGAAGAGATAGAGGAGAAGGACAGGAAATTCCTTCTGGGATTGGCAAGGGAAACTCTGGAAAAATACTTAAAAAATGGCTCAAAGCCAGTTGTAGATGAGGGAAAAATTCCAGAAAAATTAAAGGAAATGAAGGGATGCTTCGTAACCCTGGAGAAGAATCATCAGCTCAGGGGCTGTATCGGGCATATCCTCCCTCAAAAAAGGCTGTATGAGTGCGTTATCGAAAATGCAATCAATGCAGCTTTAAATGATCCGAGATTTCCCCCAGTAAGGTATGAAGAGCTCAAAGATATAGAGATAGAGATTTCAGTCTTGAGTGTTCCGAAGAAATTAAACTATAATTCAGCAGAGGATCTACTGGAAAAGTTGACTCCATTAAGGGATGGCGTTATCTTAAAATCTGGATGGAGACAGGCAACCTATCTACCCCAGGTCTGGGAGCAGATTCCAAGGAAGGAAGATTTTTTATCTTCCCTGTGCAGGAAGGGCTATATGCCGGGAGATTGCTGGAGGAAAGGGGAGACAGAGGTGTATGTCTATCGGGCCCAGGTTTTTAGGGAAGAATGAAATTAACACTGGAGGAGCATCTCCAAGAATTACGAAGAAGAATCCTGTGGATCCTTTTCATCTTAGTCTTCTTTTCTATTGTTTCTTACCCATTAACCCCCTCCCTTCTAAGTAAAATTAAACGCGATCTGCTCAGGGGCTCATCCTTAGTTGTATTATCACCACAGGAGGCAATCCTGGTTTATATAAAAATCTCCCTCCTTTTAGGATTTATCCCGAGTCTTCCCTTCATAATCTTTCACAGCTGGAGGTTTATCGCCCCGGGGCTGGTTGAGAGGGAAAAGAGATTATTCCTCTGTGTAGTTACGTCCTCTCTCCTATTGTTCCTTCTGGGAGCGGGTTTTGCCTATTTTTTTCTTCTTCCCATAACCCTGAGATTTCTCCTCGAGGTTGCTAACTGGACTGCAGTACCGATGTTAAGCCTGGAGAGAACCATAAATTTCATCCTTCTGATAATCTTCATCTCTGGTCTAATCTTTCAACTTCCGCTCGTTGTTGGAATTTTAACAAGGTTAAGCTTGGTTAATTATAAGGTTCTTTCATCAAATAGAAAATATGTAATTTTGTTAGCTTTTATTATCTCAGCACTAATTACCGATCCAAGTATGGTAACTCAGATTTTAGTTGCCATTCCTATAATTATACTATATGAAATAAGTATTCTGGTCTCAAAGATTTTGGGAAAATGATAGGAACCTATGAATTGATTCTAATCTTGGTTATTGCGTTGATCCTATTTGGACCAAAAAGACTTCCAGAGTTAGCCAGGGCCCTTGGAAAAGCAGTGAGGGAATTTAAGGGGGCAGTGACTGATTTAGAAGAATATGGAGAAGGGAAAGGAAAGGGAGAGCTGAGGGGATGATTCCATTCGATTCGATGAAAAGGCTTTGAGGGGGATGAGTGAAGGCAAGCCCGTAATCTGGATATCTAAGGGTGGATTTTCTGTGATTTAAATAATATAAAATTTAATAGAATACGAAATGGACTCAGAAAATTCTCCTGGCAATATATTGATCATATTCCTCTCGATATTTTTGATAACTTTAATGCCCGGTTGCGTTCCTACCCCACAACCACCAAAGTTTACCACAACCACCACTACTGTTTCTATTGCAACAACCATAACCACCTCACTATCTACAACTTCAACATCAGTATCCCCCACAACCACAACCCTCTCTCCCACGGCCAAGAGAATTACCAGCAAGGAGATCGAATTGATCGGAGATTTAAGATCCGATGTAGACGTCGTTTTCACTCCGGATAAAAGAAAGGCCTTAATATCTACAAGGCTCCTTAACGGAGGGGGTTATCTGAATATAATCGATATTGAATCGGAAAAATTAACCAATAAAATAACCCTGTCTGGGGACATTAGATCGGGTGTAGATCCTTTAATTATTGATGATGGAAAAACAGCCTTGATGCCCGTAAGAGATCCATTAAGCAATAAGAGTTTCCTCGATATAATCGATATATCCTCTGGGAGTATAAAGAAGAGTGTTCCACTGGCAGGTGATCTCGAGTTTGATGTGGACGTCCTTATCAGTCCGGATGGAAAGACAGCTTTGATGCCATCAAGAATCGCAACCCTCTCCAGGGGGTTCCTGGATCAGATAGATATCCCCACCGGGACGGTATCTAGGAGATATAATTTAAAGGATGATCTACAGAGGGGGGTAGATGTTGTTATAACATCCGATGGGAAAACGGCATTAATGGCTACAACACATAAAACCGCCGGTAGCTCTGTGGATATAATAGATTTACATGATAAGAGAATCTTCAAAACCCTCGGAATTCTTGGTACCTTACAGTATGATGTTGATCCGATCCTGATTGAAAGTAGTAAAGTTGTTTTGATTCCTACTACAGATGCAGACAAGGGACACGGATATTTAAACATAATTGATTATTCTTCGGGCAAAGTTCTACACAGGTCTAACCTGTCGGGAACCCTCCAGAAGTATGTAGATGGAAGGCTATCCAATGACGAGAAGATGGTATTTGTCCCATCCCACAAGGGATCACGTGGTTATATTGATTTCATAGATATTGCAACAGGGACTATTGCTAATACAGTAACCCTCTCGGGAGACCTCATGGAGGGTGTCGATCTGATGTTGACATCCGATGGGAAAACGGCCCTGATGCCATCATATAAA
>QMZJ01000127.1 GCA_003663115.1 Candidatus Altarchaeales archaeon
ACTGACAGAGGGTTATTCATGTTCGGATATAAAGGCGATATGCGACTCTGCGGCAGAGATCCCGTGGGAAGAGGTCTTAAAGGGTGGAGAGGAGAGGAAGATAGAAATGCGCGACTTTTTAGAGGTAATCGGGAGATATAGAACATCCCTAACACCATGGTATCGTTCGGCAGAGAAACAGATTGCCGAGAGTGGTGAGGAAGACCTATATAAAGAACTCCTAGAGAGTATCAGGAAATTTGGCGAGGCAACAACATCTGAAGAGAGATTCAGAGAGATCCTGGAGGAGGAGAAATCAAAATTGGGCATGCCCTCCAAGGAGGAAAGGGATGAAATAAATCGCCTTCTTGGTGAGAAGGAAAAGATAGAAAAGAAGATCGAGAACGCAAGAATGAGGTATTATAACGGGCAATTAGACGAAGATATATTCAGAAAGATCCTGGAGGAATATGAAAAACAATTGATAGAAATTGATGTAGAAATAGATATATTAAAGGGTAAACGAGTAGAATAACTACATCCTTCTGTATCTCTCCATAACCTTCTCCCACGTCGGCAGATTCGTCTGACACCCCCATTTCTCAACTATAAAGGATGCCGTGGCATTTCCAATCTTTACAGCATCATAGGTATCAAACTTCCTTATATGGGCAGCAATGAACCCGGCATTAAAGGCGTCCCCGGCGCCGGAGGCATCCACAACCTTTGTCTTAAAGGCAGGAACATTTATCTCGGCACCCCGGGAATAGATATTGCAACCCCTCCGACCCCGAGTAATGAGGAAGATCTTGGGCCCCAAACCAAAATCTAACCCGAAGCCTATGCCCTTTAAGTGCTGAAGCTCGTGATGATTCAAAACCAAGACATCTGTATTCTTTAATATCTTATAAAATTTCTCAGGGACCTTTTTAAATCTGAAGACGCCATAACCCGGATTGTAAACTAGGAATCTATTTTTACAATACTTGGCCACACTGCTCTGCAGATCGAGATATGTTCTCGCCATATACACACACTCGACATTCTCGATATCCTTCCTGTCTATCTTGAGGTCCCTCTTCAGGTCCAATTCATCCAACTTTTCCGTTACCCCCTTATAGAAAAAGCTGATCTGATCTCCATTCTCTTTAAAGAATATGGATCTGGTTGTATCGCCGAAGATTCCCTTCAGATAGAGCCTTATTCCCAGATTTTCCATATACTTCCTGTAATCCTCGGCATCGGTACCAATAACACTCACCAGCCCCGTCCTTAGGCCCAGGGCCCTGGCAACCACTGCTGTGTTTGCGCCCATCCCCCCATAGAATTTTCTCGATCTGATAACATCTGATGCATTATTGAGCCTTGGTATCTTATCCACCTCATAGAAGTGATCTATTGCGGTATCACCAAAAACCAGAAGATCTATTTTATCGGATTCGTGCATATATTTAATTAGGGTTTCTAATCTAATAGTAATCTAATAGGATAGATTAACACGATGAAGGTCGTCATCTCGATAGGTGGGTCGATCCTGGTTCCGGATGAGATAGATATAGACTATATGCGTGAACTGGCAGAGCTGACAAACAAACTTGCGGAGGAGCATCAGATCTGCATCATAACCGGGGGAGGAAGAACGGCAAGAAAGTATATAGAACCGGCCAGAAGATTCGGGGCATCTGAGATTTTTTGTGATCTGATAGGGATTACAGCGACGAGATTGAATGCGAGGCTTCTGGCCGCCGTAATCGGAGAAAGGGCAAATTTGGAACCTCCGAAGGATTTTATAGCCGCTCTGAAGGCGATGAATTTTGGAAAGATAGTCGTAATGGGCGGAACGCATCCCGGACATTCTACCGATGCGGTCTCTGCATTGTTGGCGGAATATATAAATGCTGACCTCTTGATAAACGCAACGGACGTCGATGGGATCTATGACAGGGATCCCCAAAAGCATAGAGATGCGAGGATGTATAAAAAGCTCTCCGTCGAGCAGCTGGTCGATATGGTGAAATCTTACCCCCTGGGGGCCGGAGAATACGAATTAATAGATATTCTCGCAGCCAAGATAATTCAGAGATCAAAGATAAGAACGATCTTTCTAAATGGAAGAGATCTAAAGAACATGAGAAACGCGATAGAGGGAAAGAAGTTTATTGGTACGGCTATCGAGAACGCTTAAATTTAATCCTTATAGACGTAATCCAACCAATCCTCATACCTCCCGTCCTTACCCTTAACTATGTCAAAGAATTTATCCTGTATCTTCCTCGTTATTGGACCGGGTTTTCCCATCTCTATACCATCTATCCTCCTAATTGGCGTCACCTCGGCGGCCGTTCCAGTGTAAAATGCTTCATCTGCATTGTAGAGCATGTCTCTTGAGATATCGATCTTCTTTACTTCATAACCCAGTTCTGCCGAGATCTTCATTACGGAATCTCGCGTTATCCCCGGTAGGATACTGGCGTGATCCGGGGGCGTCAAAACCTCAGAATTCTTAACTATGAATATATTCTCTCCCGGGCCCTCGGAGACAAATCCGCGAGAATCCAGCATTATCGCCTCGTCATATCCAGAATCGAGAGCCTCCAGTTTTGCCAGAATCGAATTTATGTACTGTCCCGTTGCCTTTGCACTGGATGGCAGGGCATTCGGAGGGATCCTCCGGAACGATGAGATCTTCGCCTTAATTCCATTCTTCAGACCCTCCTCCCCCAGGTAGGTACCCCAGGGCCATACGGCAATTGCCGTCTCTACCGGGGCGTCCAATGGATTCAAACCCATCTCCCCGTATCCCCTGTAAACGATGGGTCTTATATAACATTCCCTCAATCTATTGGCCTTTATTAAATCCTTTGTGGCATTGCAGAGCTCATCTATGGTATATGGAATCCTCATCCGATAAATCTTTCCAGAATTAACCAGCCTTTTCATATGATCCCTCAACCTGAAGACAGCCGGACCCTTTGCCGCGTTATAGCACCTGATTCCCTCAAATACCCCCGAGCCATAGTGCAGGGCGTGTGTTAAAACATGAATCTTGGCATCATCCCAGTTCACAAGTTTCCCGTTCATCCAGATCTTTTCTACCTGTTCTATCGGCATTTTAATCCTTAATTATTTGAATTTTATAAAAATAAGGCTATAGACCCGGCTTTGGGACAAAAATAGTTAGTCTCGGAGTATTACGAGATAAACTCGCCTTCCCAGATACTCCTTTGGGCAGTCTACCTTTGCTCCGGTTCCGAAGGGAGTAACCCTTTTCTCGATGAACCCAACTATGCCTTTGACCCTTATCTCGGTTTGCTCTCTCACCTCTGTCTTCTTCATATCAATATATATGCAATATATATTTATAATACTAATGATCTTCTAACCCGACTTTCAGAGATAACTGAAATAGACCATTTCTCCGAAACTTTTTTGATAGCATGCGACATCTTTGAAAGATAGGTAAGAGAGCTTAGATCGCGTTTCTTGGGCAATTCGAAACCGCTCCTCCCCCGGTAGGGACTTCGTTCTGTACTCAATTCAGGTTACGGGATTACGGATAACACAATGGAAACCTCATCGCGAGATTTCCATCGATTTTTAGAGAGACGGGCAGGTCCACTATTTTTA
>QMZJ01000128.1 GCA_003663115.1 Candidatus Altarchaeales archaeon
GACGTGTCCATTTCATTATGAGCCTGGGATCACAACCCAATGATTTGGCGAGCGATGAACGTGTATACCCTAATTTTTCCAACCTCGCCCCCAGATATTCAGATAATTCCCAATGAAAGTCACTTGGCTGGCTCCCGACATATTTCTGGCCGATTACAATAGCTTGCGTGCGGGGTAACCAGCCTAAATAAGGCCGAGCATTTCCTGTTGGGATATACATGCACACTATGCGCCGATAGGTGTAAGCATTGTTCTTCAATGCCTGAATAGGTATTTCTACATTTCGCATCGTCCAAAAGATTGCGACATGGCTATTATTCTTGAGTTTGGGAAGTAGACTTTTGAGATACTGATTCAACAAAATAGCAGCACCATCTAATGTCTCATCTCCCTTATAGTCTTGACCCTCACCGAATGGCGGGTCTATCAATGACGAGTCTAATGATTCGTCTGGCAACTCCAAGAGCAACTCCAAGCAATCCCCACATACAATCTCGTTGAGATATTTCATCTGATTTGCGGGCAGGAAACCATTCCGGCAAAGCCGCTAGGTTGCAAAGCGAGTGAGCCTGCAACTTAGCCTTTTTAGGGTAGTGGGAGGAATGCCCGCCTCCATAATAATTAGAACAAAATTGAAATAATTCACGGCAAAATCTGTTTCTATCTACTCTGTATAAAGTGGGTATATGAAACAGATAAGAACCGTTAAACTGCAATTGAAAGTTGATAGCAAAATGTTCAAGCAAACGCTTGAGGCATATACTAATGCTTTTAATTACGTTTGTCAAACTGCTTGGGACAACCAAGAGTTTAACGGAGTTCGTCTGCACCACCTGACCTATTACCAAGTTCGTCAAGATACAGGACTTAAAAGCCAACTTGCCATTTCCCCCAGAGTTAGTGAACAATATGAAAGGTTGAGAGGCGAGTTGCAAAAACAAAGGAACTCGCTCCGCAAAAAGACACTTGGCTAAAATCAGTCGAAGCGAACGGCTTATGCGGAAGGATATCAACCATTGCATTACCAAACAAATTGTTAAAGGTCTTGAAGAGGGAACTACCATTGTTCTTGAAAAACTGACTGGCATTCGTGGTGGAGCAAGAAAACTTACCCAAGAGCAAAGACTTGAAGGTAAGAAAACTTTGCGAAAACCACAACGTAAGGAAGTGAACAAGTGGAATTTCTTTCAATTTGAACAATTCCTTACTTACAAAGCTGAGGCAAGGGGGTGCCAAGTTGTGTTTGTCGATGCACGTTATACCAGCCAACGCTGTAGTAAGTGCGGACACATACACAAAGGTAATCGCCAAAAGCAAAGTAAGTTCAAATGTAGGAATTGTGATTTCCAATTGAATGCAGACCTCAATGCTAGTAAAAATATCGTACTCAAATATCTGGACGCTACAAGGCATCCAGATTGGGCAACTGTCAATTTGCCTAACGACGGCTTAATTGCTGTTAATGTTCCCATCTAAGATGGTGCAACAAGCCCCGCCGTCTTTAGCGGCGGGGTAATTGACCTTATACAATATCATGGACATAACTCAGCTATACATCGCATTGCTGGAGAACCCTGGCGCACCACGTCACTATCGAGCATTGAAAGACTATTATGAGTCTAAAAAGATGCACCATGAAGCGGATGCGTTCGTTTTTCTTTTGCAAGAACGATTCGGTATCTTACCCAATTGGGGGTGGCAACCACATCATGATATCCATTCAGATACTCGTCCAGAATGACGAGACGACAATTGAACGCTTATTGGATTCGTTAGTATCTCTCGATCCGCAACTCCTAGTCGGCGATCTTGGTTGCACAGATCGCACGATTGAAATGTGTAAAGAGCGTGGCGCACATATCTTCAAATTGGATGGAAGTGATATGAGCAAAATTAGGAATAGACTAATTGCGGCGGCTCATTACGATTGGGTAATGTGGGTTGAGCCGTGGGAAGTATTGGTAGATGTAGCCCCCATAAAGAAAGCAATTGCCTCTCAACCATCTCTGCCTTACAACTTGAGAATCATTACTAGTGACATGATGACTCATGAAGTGCGATTGTGGAATAAGAAAGATGGTTACCATTTTCGCAATCCTGTTTGTGAATACCTAGATGTTTCCGGTGCCACTATGGGTCGCATGAATTGCTCGATCTATAGTGATGGCAAAAAACAGGTACCGTTGGATGTATTACAGAAATGGCACAAAGCGGAACCTGCTTCGCCAGAACCGATATACTATGAGGCATTCTATTACCTGTCAAATCAAGAGTGGGAGAAATTCATCTCAAAGGCAACACATTACCTCTTTGATCGCAAAAGGTCTACGCAGTCAGCAATCATGTTAAAATACTATCTAGCTATCGTACTATGCCACGTTAAGAAAAATGCTAAGGAAGCGATCAAACATACTATAGAATGCTTGGCCGTTCGGCCATTGATGGCTGAATTTTGGTGCTTATTAGGAGATATTTTCTATCATCTTGCAGGGGATTATGCAAAATCCAAGCAATTCTATCATAATGCTGCTATAATGGGTTCTTATCGATGGGGTGATGATATTTGGCCTATGGAAATAGCCAAATACGAAGAATACCCCAGAAAGATGATGACAAGTTGTGACGCTTTATTAGAAGAGCCGCCGACTATCGTACGAATTACTAATTAGCGACGATCGTCGTCGTCATAAGGTAGATAATCTTGTTGATGACGATATTCTTGGATTGCTCGTTGTTCGTAGGCGTTCAATTTCTTTCGCAGGGCTTGAAGTTTGGTTCGTAAAGCATTGGTATCGGATGAGGATGAGTTGTATTGTAAAACCTTAGCAATGAGTTTGTCTCGTTCCTTTCGCAAGGCTGAATATTTCTCGCCAACAATCGCCAACTGTTGTTTAAGATCATTTCTTTGCTGGCGCAAGGCTCGAAGGGATAAATACTCTACGATACGATATGCTCCCAATTCCTCCATCACCTGCCCCGTCCAGCCTTCGTATTCGTACAGGCGGGGGAAATAGGTATCTCCTTCATGGCGGCCTTTTACCTCTGTGGCAATGATTTTGTGAATCAATCCTTTATGCAAGAAATGACGGTATATTTGCTCGCCCCCACTGACAAATGGTTTGAGTTGGCGGTCCCACGCAAACTGTATGGCGTCCTGTGGGTCACAGACCCACAGGACGCCCTCTGTGCGGCTCTCTGGCGGCTTCGTTGGCAAACGGGTCCTAGATATCACAATGTTCATTCGATCGGGCAGAGGGCCATGTGGAAGGCTCTCAAAGGTCTTCCTGCCCATGATCACAGCGTTACCGGTAGTGAGGTTTTGAAACCGGCGCAGATCGGCTGGGATCGACCAGGGAATGCGGCCGTCGTTACCGATAATCCGACCTTCATCATAAGCAACCAGGATGGTGGTCATGTCATGTCAATCGGCTCAAGGTTTGATTTCTACTACTCCGAATCCATAATACTTACCACATCTGTAACAACGATAGTCTCC
>QMZJ01000129.1 GCA_003663115.1 Candidatus Altarchaeales archaeon
ATCATAAAGTGGAGCAATGAGGGTAATGCGTGGGTGCAGACGTTATCAGTTTCCTTTAAATGTATTTCGGCACCCTCTATGGCGCTTTTTTCATGACCACTAAAAACGGGACAATTACCTCTGATCTCCTTTACCCTTGCTATTAATTTCATTTTTCCTTTAACATTTTTTCAATAATTCTTGCCGTTATCTCCCATGTGTGCTCCCGCGTAACAATTTTCTTTCCCCGTTCACCAAAGGCTTCCCTCAAGTTTCTATTTCTGAGAAGTATTATTATTTTATCTGCGAGATCCTTAACGTTTTCGGGTTCAAATAACAAGCCGGTTTTGCCATCCCTGACATATCTCTCCATCCCGCCCACCCTGCTTGCAACCACTGGTTTTCCAATGCACATATATTCCAGGACCTTGTGAGGGGAAATTAACTTTCTTTGATCGGTAACCTTGCTTGATGGGAAGGGTGCAACACAAACATCTGCAAGATTAATTAGGCTTGGCACATCCTCGTATGGAACGGGCCCCGTAAATATGGTCTGTTCATCGATATCAACCTCCCGTGCAAGATTTTCTAAATACCTTCTATCCCCGCCGTCGCCCACTATCAAAAGCCGGGAATTTGGAACTTTCTTCAGAACCTCTGGAAACGCCTTTATAAGAAATTGAACGCCAGCCCACTTCCTAAGGATTCCGACAAAGAAGACAACTTTCTTTCCGGAGAGATTATATTCTCTCCTGAGCTGTTCTGACCTTATCTTTTCTGGCCTGAATTTTTCGTAATCTACAGCGTTCGGAGCGGCTCTAATAATCTCCTTCTCTATTCCCATTTCCTTTGAGAGGATATCAGTTAGACCCTCCGAGACCGTAATAATCCTCTTCGCCCTTTTACAGCAGAATCTCTCCAGATATTTACCCACGAGGTATTCGTGTTTTCTGTAATGACTCGCCCCCCAGACATCATGGACGTTTAAAACGAATGGAACCCCGGTAAATTTACTTGCTATCCAGGATGATGTGCCGACCAGGTAGGGGGGGTTATGCGATAGAATTACATCAATTTTCTGTTTTTTTATAATATCGATCGCCCTTTTTGCCATTAGTGGAATGCTAAGACCCCAGTAAAGGGGATTTGGCCCAAAGTAAGGAAGTCTGTAGACGTGAATTCCCTCATACTCCTCATAGGATGGGGCATCCTGCTCCAGATTGCACTGTTCGATCGATTTTGGATTGTGAACCAGGAGATGGACCTCATGCCCGAATTTTATCAGATTCCTTGCAGTCTGATAAACCCTGATACTTGCTCCACCGACGTGGGGGAAAAACCACCTAGCGGTCTGTAGTATCCTCATTTTTTGACTTATGTAACGGAACAACTACCTGTGCAAAAGGATCCTCTCGTCTCATGATTACATGAGAAGGCCTCTGCCGTCTAATATAAAAACCCCGAATTTCGCAGGGCACGAATTACCTTTTTATCAGATAAACCTCGAGGTAATTTAGTCAATGTATCACAACCTCAATCTCTAATACCTTTTTGCCCACCTCTTGGGGGACATGAATACCATCTTCTATCAGGCATTCAATATAATCGATACGGCCTCTTTTAAGTTTTTTAACGCTTCTTGTTTGGTCCTACCTTGAGCAACGCAACCACGTAAGGTCGGACACCCCTTCTCCAGTATTGCAGTATATCTCATTTTTACCTCCATTTATTATCTGTCATCATTTAAATATATTCGGAACAGAGGGAAATTAGACAATGAACAAACTTGTCTACGTATTGGGGATTAATATATTCTCGGGGAAATATATTATCCTGTTGGCAAATGAAAATCTACATACATCCGACCGCGGAGGTTTCTGATAAAGCGGAAATAGGTGAGGGAACGAAGATATGGCACCATGCCCAGGTAAGGGAGAATGCGAGGATTGGAAAGAACTGTGTTATAGGAAAATCTGTTTACATTGATTTCGATGTAAAGATAGGTGATAGGGTAAAGATACAGAACTTCGTATCCATCTATCACGGGGTCACTATTGAGGACGATGTCTTCCTTGGCCCGGGGATGACCTTTACAAACGATTTATATCCGAGGGCGTTTATCTCGGACTTCGAGGTTTACCCCACGAGGGTTAAAAAGGGTGCCTCCATAGGAGCCAACGCCACCATAATCTGCGGGATAACCATTGGGAGATATGCCATGGTGGGAGCTGGATCCGTAGTTACCGAGGACGTTCCAGATCACGCCCTGGTTTATGGAAATCCGGCAAGGCTCGTGGGTTTTGTCTGCAGATGCGGGAGGAAACTGAAAAGGGAGAGAGAGATAGAGGATTTTGTATTGATGAAGTGTGATAAATGTAAGAGAGAGATAAAAATTCCGAAGATCTAATTAAAAAATGATACCCATAGCGAAGCCGATTATCGGGGACGAGGAAAGGGAAGCGGTTCTTGAGGTATTAAATTCCGGGATAATTGCTCAGGGTCCGAGGGTGAGGGAATTTGAACTAGCATTTTCAGAATTCACTGGAACCGAGTTTGCCATAGCGGTAAATTCCGGAACCGCCGCCCTTCACATAGCACTTCTCGCCCACGATATCGGTAGGGGGGACGAGGTGATAACAACGCCATTCACATTTATCTCAACCTCAAACTCGATCCTATTTACTGGGGCAAGACCCGTCTTTGTGGATATAGAGGAAGAAACCTTTAACATAGACCCAGATAGAATTCAGGAGAGGATTACGGGTAAAACAAGGGCCTTACTTCCGGTACATCTGTATGGCCATCCGGCGGATATGAGAGCCATAATGGAGATTGCGGAGGACCATGAGCTCTTGGTTATTGAGGACGCGTGCCAGGCACACGGAGCAGAATTTAATGGAAAGAGGGTCGGTTCCTTTGGCACGGGCTGTTTCTCCTTCTATCCGACAAAGAATATGACCACATCGGAGGGGGGGATGATCACAACAGACGATAAAAGGATTGCTGAAAGGGCGAGAATGCTCCGAGACCACGGCTCGAGGGAGAGGTATATCCATGAGATTCTTGGCTTCAATCTGAGGATGACAGACATCTCGGCTGCAATAGGTCTGTGTCAATTGAGGAAATTACCCGAGTTCAACCGAAGAAGGATAGAAAACGCCCAAACCCTTAATAGATTAATCCATAATGAGAGGATAATCACACCCAGGATAAGGGAAAACTGCAAGCATGTGTTTCACCAGTATACCATAAGGGTAACAGATGACAGAGACAGGATTGTAAATATATTGAACGAAAAGGGAATCGGAACCGGGATCTATTACCCGATACCGATTCACAAGCAAAAACTATATAAGGATCTGGGTTATAATGAGACTTTGCCAGTTTCAGAGAGATTAGCCAATGAGGTAATCTCATTACCGGTACATCCTTCCGTAACTATGGAGAATTTAGAATATATCTCATCCGTCCTTAACGGTTTATGAACCGGGGAA
>QMZJ01000130.1 GCA_003663115.1 Candidatus Altarchaeales archaeon
ATATTGTACAATTGATAGAAGGTATTATCACTTTTTTAGATAGATTCTGGGTTTTGATCCCAATATTGCCGCTATTTTCCGATAATTTTGCCCAGACGTTCAAAAATAATAGAGAAATCTGTACAATTCCTATGGAATTTTCAATATCATCTTTTATACCCTAAAAGTAATAAATAAATGTTTTACGGTGTTCTTTCTGGAGGAATTTTTATCTTTAGCTATACTACCCTCCTGTCAAAATGAATGACAGTAAGAATATAAAGGTGTTGATGTTTGGTTGGGAATTTCCACCATTTAACAGCGGGGGTCTTGGGGTTGCTTGTCAGGGTTTAACGAGGGGGCTGACCAGACGGGGTGTGGAGGTGATATTTGTCCTGCCAAGGATTGCCGGAACCCTGGATGAAGAGTATATGAAAATACTTGCAGCTAATAAATTTGGTGTGAATAAACACAGAATTAAATTTAAGACAGTGGATTCTATTCTGAAACCATACATATCATCAGAGAGTTATCTGTCGGAAAAATCCGGGTTGGAGAGGTTTCTGCAAGAGGCAGAGAGTATATACGGATCAGATCTGTTCTCAGAGGTACGAAGGTATTCAAAATATGCGAAAATTATAGCCAGTGAGGAGGACTTTGATGTAATTCACTGTCATGACTGGCTTACCTACCCCGCCGGTATAGCAGCCAGGGGCATAGCTAAAAATAGGGGAATGAATGTACCGCTGATTGTTCATGTTCACGCTACCGAATTTGACAGGACGGGGGGACACCCCAACCAGTATGTATACGACCTAGAAAGGAACGGGATGCATGTGGCCGATTACATAATAACCGTAAGTAACTATACAAAGAATATCGTAGTAAAACATTATGGTGTAGACCCGAGCAAGATACACGTTATCCACAATTCAATTGATTTTAAGGAAAGAAAAATTGATGAGAAATTCCGGATTAAGGATCATTATAAAATTGTTCTATTTCTCGGAAGGATGACGATCCAGAAGGGACCAGACCATTTCCTGTGGGTTGCGAAGAAAATTTCAGAGATGGATGATGATGTAAGATTTATCATGGTTGGTAGCGGTGATATGTTCCCCTACATCGTGGAGGAGGCCGCCAATTTAGGGATCGGTGATAAGGTTCTCTTTTCGGATTTCCTGAATGGAAGGGACGTTGATAGGGCATATAAAATGGCAGATGTGTATGTCATGAGTTCCATATCCGAGCCCTTTGGCATAACCCCGCTGGAGGCCATAAACAATGGAACCCCGGTCGTTATCTCAAAGCAATCCGGGGTTTCTGAAATTTTAAGAAACTGCATCGTCGTTGATTTCTGGGATATCAATCTGATGGCGACCAAAATTTTATCTCTCTTGAACGATACAGAATTGAGAAACTCCTTGGTAGAAAAGGCCATGAACGAAATCAGAGATTTCAGCTGGGATCAACCGGCGAGGAAGTGCATAGATCTCTATAAAAAGGCGATCTCAGAGGGTGTTTAAGGTGGTTTCTGTCTGCTTTTACTTCCAGGTACATCAGCCCTACAGATTAAGGAGATATTCGATATTTGATATAGGGAATAATGGGGGTTATTTTGACGATGTCAAGAACAGGGAGATACTGCAAAAGGTTGCCAGAAAGTGTTACCTTCCAGCGAATAAGCTAATTCTCGATCTGATCAATGAAACAGGTGGCAAATTTAGAGTTAGTTACAGCATTACCGGGGTTGTATTGGATCAGTTTGAGGAATATATGCCAGATGTAATAGAAAGCTTTCAAAAACTCGTAGATACTGGATATGTTGAACTTCTTAGTGAGACCTATTATCACTCCCTGGCTTTTTTATATTCTGAGAAAGAATTCAGGGAACAGATAAGATTGCACAGGAAGAGGATGAGGGAGGTATTTGGTTATAGACCAAGGGTCTTCAGAAACACGGAGTTGGTTTATAATAACAGGGTTGCATATCTCGCCGAGAAGATGGGTTACAGGGGGGTCTTGGCTGAAGGTGCCGATTATATCCTCGGATGGAGGAGTCCGAATTTCGTATATAAGGCAAAGATGGCAACCAATGTGAGGTTATTGCTCAAAAACTACAGGCTCTCGGATGACATCGCATTTAGGTTTTCAGAAAGAGGGTGGGAGGGATGGCCATTAACCGCAGATAAATTTGCCGCATGGATTAATAGCATCAATGGAAATGGAAATGTCGTGAACCTCTTCATGGACTACGAAACCTTCGGAGAACACCAGTGGGAAGACACGGGAATATTTAATTTTCTGAGATACCTGCCACATGAAATCCTAAAGCATCCAGATAACGATTTCAAAACCCCCACGGAGGTAATTAAGGCATATAAGCCAGTGGCCGAGTTAGATATAAGGAATATCGTTTCGTGGGCCGACGTCGAAAGGGATCTATCCGCCTGGTTGGGAAATCAGATGCAGAGGAGTGCAATTGAAAAACTATATGAACTGGAGGCTATCGTAAAGGAGAGTGGCGATGAAAAGCTCTTGGAAGATTGGCGAAGGCTCCAAACCGCGGATCATTTCTACTACATGTGCACAAAATGGTTCAATGATGGCGATGTCCATAAATACTTCAACGTATATGACAGGCCCCATGATTCCTTTATCGCATTTATAAATGTCCTCACGGATCTTCGGATCAGATTAAAAGAAATCTCTGGGATAAAAAGTAGTTGAGGTAAGAAAATGGTAAAGGTAAAAAAGAAAAGAAGGGCAAGGGTAAGGAAGAAAAGAATAAGAGGTATTAGACACGCAACAGAGATACTGAGCGATGTACCATCTGAAAAATGCTTTTGGGCACATAACGGATGGATAATAAGGAATCTACAGGAGGTGCCAATAGCATTAGAAAACATGAGTGATGAGACCTTTGTTTACCACGTAAATAGAGATAAGAATGACTTTGCTAGATGGATAAATGATGTAATTGGCGATAAGGTACTGGCGAAGAGCATAGAGAATGTAAAGAAAAAGAGCACAATGATAGCCAAAATAAAGGAAAGAATAGCACAGCTTAAAGGATGAATAATAAAGGAAAAAATTACCTATTTGAGGTCAGCTGGGAGGTTTGCAATAAAGTTGGTGGGATAAATACGGTTATAAAGTCAAAGGCCCCGCAAATGATCAGGTATTACAGGGATAGGTACTGTCTCATAGGACCCTACTTCCCGAAGAAGGCAGTCACAGAATTTCGGGAGAGGATCCCGCCAGACAAATTACAGAACATCTTCGAGAGGCTGCGTGAAGAGGGAATTATATGCCATTACGGTAAGTGGTTAATTAATGGAGAGCCCAATACGATCCTGATTGATTATACCGGTTATATCCACAAAAATAACGAGATAAAGGCAAGATTATGGGAGAGATACAGAATAGATTCCCTCGGCACCTATTTTCATGATTTTGATGAACCAATTCTATGGGG
>QMZJ01000131.1 GCA_003663115.1 Candidatus Altarchaeales archaeon
AGTAAGTACTGGTACCAAAACTGATTTTATCTTTTATATCTTATCTTATAATGATGCAAGGTGGGAGAAACATGTGAACTACTTAGTAAAGGTAGCTTCACCTACATGGTGCAGAAGCTGGATAACAAGTATATAGTGGTCGACAGCAGGGGCAAAGTGGTCTTTGTCGAAAAGGACCTGGACCATGCTGAGAATGCGATACAGTACACAGTTAATAATATAACAGAAGGTGGTAATATTGTCATAAAAAAGGCAAATTATAATCTTGATAGCGGTATATCAATTCAAAAGAATATACAACTGCTTTGTGAACCAAGGACTCAGTTTATAGCAGGAACATCTGGTATTACTATGTTCGAATTCAAAAACATTTCCCGTCAACCGGCAGGTATCTACAATGCTACAATCAATCTAAATAATTTAGCATCATGTGGATTACTAATTGAAGATGCATGGTCAACGATGCATGATGGTTTGTACATATCAGGTGTCGGTGAGAATGGAATAGGAATTAAAGTTCTATCAAGCGATAATAACTGGCTGTGTCTTATGAATTGGGTTAGATGTAGATATATTCAAGCTTATGGAACGAGGCCGTCTGGAAGCATTGGTGTCCAAATGGTTTCAGAATCTGGAATTAATTTGGGTACAAATTTAGTATTAGATGTTGGATATTTGCGTTATTTCGATATTGGAATAGAGATAAGTGGTAATAATTGTGAGTTAAAAGGAATAGTAGAAGGTTGTAACACAGGAATTGATATTAAAAAGGGCTATCATTATCTTAATGGTATTTATGAGGAAGCTTCTGTAAATTATGGATTACGAGTCAGGTCTGGTGCACGTGTAGTTGGGACTGCTCGTTATTTAGAAAAATCACCAACCATTGAAGGAGCTGCATTCATTATAACAACAACAGGCACCCGTTATGTACGAGGCACATGGCATACCGATAATACTTTTCAAATTGATGAACAGCAAGGATATGATGACCCACTTGATGTGAGTTTCATAATTGGTGCGCGTAATGAAGATGGCGTTAATAGCGGTCGTCCTTGGAGATATGAATGGTTGTTTGATGCTTCGGCTGCTAATGGCAATATTTTAAAGTTACGCCAACAACTACGCGGAGGAAGTAATAGAGACATCATGAAATTCTATCGTGACCTTGAATTATTACAATCTGGGAGAGGAGTTATAGTTACAACACCTGATGGGACTAAAAAGTATAGGATTAGGGTTGATAATTCGGGAAACGTAGTCACCGAGGAAGTTTAAACTTCTATTATGAAAACAGCCTTTCCAAAAATAATTTAAAAATTTCCAATTTTATTTTTCTTTGTTAGGAGGTGAAAATGTTAAAAAAGTTAGCACTTGTTATACTCTTGTTAGCGACACTACCAGCCCTCGCAACAGCTAACAACAACCTCGCCTACACCATTGACGCCACCACCGGCAACTTCCAGAGCTCCGCGACCTGGCGTAGCATCACACCTGCCAACATTATCCTTGGCCACGAATCAATAGACGCTGACTTCTCGACCCTGCGTACCACTTCCTCAACCACCATCGACACTCAGAGCCTGGCACTCAACACCACACTCACAGCCACTGCATCACAAACACGCATCATCTCATCGCACTCACTCACCCAGAACTTCTTCTCCTGCCACCGCAACAACAACACCATCAACTACGGGTCCAGTGGTTTCTACGCCTCCGGTCCTGTACTCGCCCTTAGCACCGAAGCCTCAGTCGGTCCCTCACTACTTGCTCACGGCGTAACCGGCACCATCTCCGGCTCCGCAGGCATAGGCTTTTCATCACAGGATAACTCGACCTTCTCCAGACACATTGCCCATGTACACGCCCGCACTCTCAACATCACTGCGTTAGCTGAGTGGCATGACCCTGTCTATCCAGGCGCTTCGGTACCAAACACCAGCATCTCACGACTCTGTGTCTGGCAACCTCAACCACCAATCTACCCATGGGCCTAATTGACGTTCTGCGCAGACGCTTCTTCCATCGCTACACACGTATCCATTCTCCGCCAGCCCTGTACTACATAGTGTACGCTGCCACGGGTTGCCGCAACATCTATATCCCTGACCGACACCTGGACTATGTCCCGGATGAACTATTCGTCCAGCTATACACCGGCTATGAAAACAACCAAAGTCCCCTCTGGGACTGTGACGACCGGGCGCGTTCACTCTGGTGCCATATCCGTAACGAAGCCCTCACCAAGTACCGCAAGAACCTCGCCTTCGGTATGCTCTGGACCGAGCGTCATGCACTGTGCTTGTACGTCACACCAGAAACAGAAGTCCGCTTCATAGAACCAATGAACGGCCGACCAACCATCGTCCATAGCAGAGTACGCTTCATAATCTTTTAAACATGTTGCAGGGTTTTCATTATTTCCCTGCCCTCGTATAAACATTAGGCGGTGAGGAACATGAAGAAGCTTTTACTTTGTGTAGCTCTGGTAGCTCTATTAGTGTCCCTAAGCTTAGCTACAACCCCTGGTATACTGGAAATTGAAGACAAGACAGTATGTGTAAATGATGTAGTACCAATTAACGTGACGCTTTCGGCGGCGCTAAACGGAGTCAGTGGGTATAACATAACCTGGGTGGTTACAAACTCAACTGTAGCGGAGTTCGAGTCAATTGAGTTACCATACTGGGGTGATAACTTTTTGAGTAAGAACTCAACACTACCAGCTCCTTCGGTCTACGTTAGAGCAATAGACCTTGGTATGGAAATCGAGGACAATGCGACCAATATTCCGATTGTAACATTAAATATAAGAGCGAAAGAACATGGTAACACGACTATCTATGTTTCTTGGTTACGGATGGACGACGATGACGACAGACGTATTACTCCGATAGTGCAGAACGGCACCTTGACAGTATGGCAACGGGGCGACCTTAACGGAGATGGCGAAGTCGCGACAATCAGTGACGTGGGACTCATGTGGGATGCCTTCCTTGGACTGAGACAAACGGACTGTCGCTACGATATAAACGAGGACGGTAAAGAAGCAGGCATAGGGGACGTAGCGTTAATATGGCACATGTATCTGGGAGAGGCATAACTGTTGTGTTATGCGGGGTTTTCATTTTCTGCCCCGCGCTCCATCAATTTCTTGCCCTCGATACCACGAACCTCCATCCATACAACTGGACCACCTACAACTGCAAAAACTACACCTTCGACCTACACCATAACCTGAGCTCCGTTGGCTTCGATGCACACAAAGTATTCTTCTGGACTCCTGGCCGCCCTGGTCACTGGATGGTCCTTGTCTACTGGAACAACATCACC
>QMZJ01000132.1 GCA_003663115.1 Candidatus Altarchaeales archaeon
AACTAAAATAACAAGTTAACTTATCATAGTATCCGCAGAAAAGTTCCATTTATATCACAACCACACCAAAGTAGTAGTTAAAAGCCCTGTTGGAGATAATGCCGGATTATCTCCTCTTATCTTAGGCCTAAGTTTTACAAAAACGTAACTCTTAAATAGATCTTTTGATGTATATCCTTATGCCATTATACACTAAGGCATGCAATATTGAAGGAAAAATGTAAGGAGGCCGAAATAAATGAAGAGGTCTGGAATTTTGGCATTATTGTTTGTTTTTGTTATGGTACTAAGTCCACTAGCTGCAGCAGAAAAGGGCCCGGCAGCTGACATAGTATACATTGGAATTAGAACCAATCAAGAAACAGCAATTACTGATGTAGCCAAAGGAGACCTAGATATCTTTCTCCATTCAGTTTCAGGGGCTACGTTCAAAGATTTACCTGAAGACATTTTAAACAATGTTGAGTTAATTAAAAGCGCTAGTGGATACTGGGAGATTACAATAAACATGTACCATGACCCAGATGATCCATACTTAGTTACAGTAGGAGAGAAGAAGTACTTTAATCCCTTTGCTATAAGGGAGGTCAGATTTGCCCTCAACTTCCTTATAAGCAGACAATATATCGTCCAAAACATCCTCCAAGGTAGTGGAGCTGCAATGTTTGGCTCTATTAGACCAAGCACTGGAGCAAACACATATTTTGAGCCAGTATATAAGGCTTTAGGTTTAAGTGCAACTGCAGACATCAAAAAAGCACAAGATATTTTTGAAAGAGCTATGAAAAAAGCAGCAGAAGATCTTGCTGCAAAGGGATACAAATTAGAGCTCAAACAAGATGAAAGCGGAAACACTTGGTGGTACTTTGAGGGAGAACCAGTTACCATCAAATTCATAATTAGAATAGAAGATGAAAGAAAAGACGAAGGTTTGTATATAGCCGACTTATTAGAGAAATATTTCCACATAAAGGTAGACAGACTTCTCTGGGACAGAAAGAAAGCAAGTGGGCTTGTATTTGCCGGAGATCCAAAGAACTATGAGTGGAATCTCTATACTGGAGGGTGGATCAGTACAGTGAACGTTAAATGGCCAGACGACTATACAGCTTTCTTTAACGCTGCATGGTATTATGGGTGGATCCCATTTAATGGACAAACATCAGAGTATCCAAAGGGAACCAAAATTACAACTGTAAAAGAGTTTATCGACTACATTGGAGGTGCAGAAGCTGCCATTGAAAACTTAGATCTAAAATACTACAATACACCAGAGAAGCTTGCAGAACTTTATGATTGGACCATTGAAGAAGTTACGAAGCTCTTAGTTTTGAACAACCTTGAATATAATGGTAAGAAATATGAACTAAAAGAGGGCAATGTTGACCAATACTGGGACTTACAAAAATTGTCAATGGGTCTCGCTATAATGGATTCAGTAAGAGTCTTTACTTCAGAGCAATGGGAGTACTTCACAGTGAATAAGGAGAGGGTTAAGGCAATTGCAAGAGACGTTTCCTCAGGATTATGGACTAGATGGAGCCTAATCACAGCTGAAACCCCAGACAAAGTAGTTAAAGTTGCTGAATACTCAGCAACCGGAGCACTCTTCATGAGCGCATTCAACCCAGTCGGCGGTATTGACGATGTTTACAGCTCGGCAATCTGGAGAGTAGTCTCTGATTATGCAATTTATACTGACTTATCAACTGGAACATACATCCCAGTAAGATGTACCTACAAGGTTGAGAGAGGACCGGTCAAAGTTCCAGATGATGCAGTGATTTATAATTCCACAATTGATCAGTGGGTAGCTGCTCACGCAGGAGAAGAGGCAAAGGCAAAAATTACCTATGACTGTAAATTCGGCAACTGGCATGATGGCCACCCAATGACAATGGCCGACATTAAGTATTTTGCAGCATTCAACTGGGAGTGGTCAACCCTAGATGGAGATGAAGATCCATATTATGACAGCAAGGTAGAAGGCGCAGTAGGGGAAACCCTTAAACAAGTTAAAGGTATCCAATGGGTTGACGAGGACACTTACGTCGTTTACACTGACCTGACGCACCCAGTTGCTGATGATGTAATGGCTTATACGAATGTCCTTTGGGCTTGGGCTCCACAACCATGGCAACTCCTCTATGCTGAGAGTGAACTCGTTGCGAAGGGAGATGAATACGGCGCATCACAGAAGTACTCATTCAGTGAGGAGGCCGAGGGCATTGCACAGCTCGATCTCCTCGTGAAGGATCACGTTGCTGACTTGAAGAAGGTTCTTGAGGCTCTGAAGAACAAGAAGGCTGTCCCAGCAGCAATTGCCGATGAGATTAGCGACCCAAGCGAAGGATACACTAAAATACTCAACTGGATTGACAGCAAGGGTCATGCAGTAATAAGCAACGGTCCATTCTACATTGAAAAATACGACCCAGACAAAATCTTCCTCGAGTTAAGAGCATTCAGAGACCCAACTTACCCATTCGACCTTGACTACTGGAAGCAAAGGTTAATACTTGCGAAGCTTGAGCTTGCTGGAATCGAGGTTCCAACTAGGATCTTCACTGGCGATGACTTGAAGGTTGCAGTGAAGGCTAACATGGTTGAACAGTACCCAGAGACAGGTACAAAGCCCGCTGACAAGGGATTCGTCTTTGTTGAAGTGAAAGACGAGAAGGGACAAACAGTATTCAGTGGTGAGGCTAAGCTTGCCAAGGCTGGAAGCTTTGAAGTGGTGATACCTGGTTCAGAGACTGCTAAGTGGGAAGCTGGAAAGTACGAGGTTTACGTTAAGGGCGGACTAGAAGAAGGCGTTGTTTCATTCACTGACAAGAAAACCATAATCGTCATTAAGAAAGAAGAAACAACATCACCAAGCCCAAGCCCAACAACTTCATCACCAAGCCCAACAGAGAGTCCAACAAGCTCACCAAGCCCAACAGAAACTGGAGGAATCTGCGGACCAGCAGTACTTGTAGGACTAGCACTAATCCCGCTACTACTAAGAAGAAAGAAGTGACTTCATACCCTTTAAATTTTTATTATTATCATTGTTTTGTTTTTTCTCTTCTTTTGAGTCTTAGCAACTTTCAATCAATAACATAAGAGTATTGTTTCGATGAATATTTAAACGCGTTTCTATGCCTCTGTTTGTGCTCGTAAGTCTTTACCAGAGATTAGCATAGAAAAATATATAAAGTTTTACAAACTTGAAAATGTTGATGAATGATAAAAAGCCTCAATGTACACATTTGAATGGAGGTGCGTAAGTTGGGATATGGGA
>QMZJ01000133.1 GCA_003663115.1 Candidatus Altarchaeales archaeon
ATTCACACAAAGAATAGACCAATAGCCGAGGATATAGACTTTAAAAAACTGGCGGAACTGACAGAGGGTTATTCATGTTCGGATATAAAGGCGATATGCGACTCTGCGGCAGAGATCCCGTGGAATGAGGCCATTTCGGATGGCAGGGAAAGGGAAATTGGGACCGAAGATTTCCTCCGGGCGATTAAAGAACGGACACCATCTATACTCCCATGGTTTGGTATGGCGAAAAAACAGATACTTGAGAGTGGTGAAAAAGATGTATATGCGGAGCTCTTTAAATTTATAGAAGAATATGAGGGGAGATTCCAAGAGGGAAACGAGAGAGAAGAAGAGGAGATTGAGATTATACCTCCAGATGAGAGAGAGGATAAAGAGATAAAAAAACTTGTGGAGGAGAGAAAAAGGCTCGAAGAGAAGATGGACCTGGCCAGGATTAGATACAATGAGGGTGTGATCGATAAAGAGGACTTCGAGTTGATCATGATGCACTATCAGATGGAACTCATTGGGATCGAGGTGAGGATTAAACAGCTGAGCGATCCTACCGCGGGCGATGAATACAGAGAGCCGGAGACCTTCCTTGAGAAGAGATATATGCAAAATCCCCTGGGAAGGATTCATTATCGAATTCGTTTGGTTCGGGAGGATATTTACGAGGCTTACTGAAGCACTGTTTTATTTTCTGATCCCATTGGACTACGATGCGAGTTGTCATATACTTCTAAAAAGCCATAAACTATCTCGTTATAGACGGGCAATAAATACAAGGGCAGAACACATCCGAAGATCGCCCCGGTTAAGAATCTAATCGCGTTGGTGCTCTCATAACTGGTTATTAACTGTATCCCTCCATCCAAGGCAATAGGTATGATTGTCAGGATCAAAGGCCCTTTCCCCGGGGTTCTTTTATTATCAATCTTCAGGAATAGTGGATAAATTACGGTGGTTATTAAAGCACCGAAATAAATGCCTGTACACCTGGAACAAACGGCAAATTTGTGATCAAACAGAAAAAAGGATCTCTCTGGAAGTTGATGGCACGTTACGGAGAAGGCAAAGTATATTAGATTTGATGTGAAGATATCACCTGTACTCGAGAGATATGGTGCCGCGATGATTAATAGGCATAAAATGAGTATTGGGAGTAGAAAAAGCAGGTAGATTATTATCTTCATTGCCATTTCGATTTAGTATAAAAATTACCTCTCGAATAGCTTTGCGCCAATTACACCTCCGATTGTGCAGAAGATCACGCCGAATACAAGATTAACCACAAAGAGAAACACTATAGCTACTAATCCTATGGCTACAAGCCCTGGCGCTTCCATTCCACTCCCCCAAAAGGCCTGCTGTATCGCGGCAAGATTTGCACCAATTCCAATCAACATCAGAATCGCCGAAAAGATAGTTTCTATTACCGCAAAAAGGACACCACTCAATACACCAACAATTGCACCGTCCTTTAGCTTTACCTTCCCAACACCTCTCTTCAGCAAATAAACTGCAAAGACACCGCCCGCCATGAGCCACAGACAACATGCAAAATTTAAAAGACTAACAACCGGGATCAGATCGATAATCGCAGTAAAAACTGCCACGGCAGCACCGGCAATGGCCGCGGGCACAAGCATCTCTCTGATTTCTACCATCTCTACCACCTCTTTATTTTATATGTTATGTATTTTTTCATATCTATAAAAATACGTACGGGATATAATTTAATAGTACGATGAAAATAAGAAGGGTAGAAACAAGATCCTTTGCTATATCTGAGAGATCAGAGAGGAAAGCCGAGAAGAGGTTCAAGAGGGGGTCGCTGAGAAGATTTATTAATAGGCTTTTTTTCAAGGAGGAGACGGAGATAATAAAATCCTACAGGCCACTGGCAAAATTTAAGGTTTCGAGACTGGAGGAGGTTCACAAGGGTGTCGTCGGAAAGAAAAAGGTTTACGAGACAAGAGACAACTACCTTTACATCGATCTGAGTAATGCGGATCTGTATGTTCTACATGGACACAAGATAAAGAGGCTGGACATACTGAAAAAGATAATTAACTTTCCGAGGGAGTCTGCCAGGCTCTTGGGAGAGCTGATGAGAACCGACTTTATGTATAAAGAGGAGCTAGACAAGAACTCCCTTTTTGACCTAAAGAGCATTGGTTATGTCAGCGAATATAAATCCACGCTTTTGATGCTTTTCAAGGGGATCTGGGATGAACTGAATCCGGAGGAGAAAAAGGAGACAGTCGTAAAGGAGAGGATCAAAGCAACCATCCACATACCAAAATTTGACAGTAAATGCTATGACCTCTCCTCATCTCTGGAAGAAACCGATACCATTGATGATACATACTCAAGGGATACGATAAAGTACTCAATAGATACCATATCGCAGGTGCTCTCTGATTTATTTGATGCAAAGGTTTCTCTTGTTGGAATTACATTTATGCCATACCTGATGGCCATATATAAGAGGAAAGATAAGCACAGGACTAAATCCCCAGAGTGGTATTTTCCCGTATGTTTCATTCACGATTTTGGGGTTAAAAAGAAGGGGGGCGTAAAACTGAAACCGATAGCGTTAAGTACCGCAATTACCGCCGAGGGTTCGATACCAGTTGAGGAGTCGACAATAGATTTTTCCGATGTTGGTGGTCTGGAGTACGTTAAAAAGGAGATCATGGAGGCGATAATATATCCATTAACAAAACCCGACTTAGCCAAGGAATTTGGAAAGAGGGGAGGGGGTGCAATCCTCTTATACGGCCCCCCCGGATGTGGTAAGACCTATATAGCGAAGGCAACGATCGGGGAGTGTGGCGTACCATTCTTCAACGTAAATATCAGTGAAATAGTCAGCAAGGGGGTTGATGTAGAGGCAGAAACCCTGCACAAGGTGTTTGTGGAAGCGGCAAAGAATTCCCCATCTATAATATTCTTCGATGAGATAGATGCGATAGGAGGTAGAAGAACGGGAACGATGGGATATTCCGAGAGGATGGAGATCGATCAATTCCTGATGGAGATGGACGGCGTTGAGAGCCTGGGTAAGGATGTATTGATCATTGCAGCAACAAATGTCCCATGGAACATTGACCCGGCACTCAGAAGATCAATGAGGTTTACGAAGCAGATATTCATCCCGCCACCGGATCTAAAGGCAAGAGAAGAGATATTTAAAATTCACACAAAGAATAGACCAATAGCCGAGGATATAGACTTTAAAAAACTGGCGGAACTGACA
>QMZJ01000134.1 GCA_003663115.1 Candidatus Altarchaeales archaeon
GCATTCGCAAAATGCGTGGGTGTGATATTATCTTTTTTGAGCAAACCCGGGGCAAGGTATGGATTTTGTGAGGAAGAAGTCAGAGAGATATACCATAACCCTACCTGTAATGTGATGTATAGAAAAAGCGTATTGGAGGAGGTAGGAGGATTCAATCACAGCCTTGTTACCGTAGATGATGAGGAACTGGACTATCGGATAAGAGAAAATGGATACAGAATTTTATATACGCCGGATGCTGTTGTTTATCATTACAGGAGGCCGACCTGGGGGAGATTCATGAAGATGGCATGGAATTATGGAATTGGGCGGATGCAGGCAATAAAGCTGCATAGAGATATGGGGAGATGGTTTCATTACACGCCGTCTCTGATCATATCCGCAATATTTTTCTTATCCATCCTCTCACTATCGAATATGGTGTACCTATGGGGGGCACTCTCGATATTGATCATTGGCGGAATAGGGATCGGCGCAATGAGTTTGTATCTTGGCTCTAAAACGGGCATGAGAGATTTTTTGAGATACTACGCACTGATCGCAATCTGGTTCTGGGGATGGGGGCTCGGTTTTATAAGGGGAGTGTTTAAGCCCGTGAAGGAGGTTGGAGTATGAGAATTTACCTCTTAAACCCGCCGTACTTTCCTCACTTTGGCAGGGAGATGAGATGGCAGGATACGGGAAGAGGCGGCACACTCTACTACCCAATCTGGTTATCTTATGCTACAGGGGTACTTGAAAATAAGGGGCATGATGTCAGGCTTGTCGATGCACCTGCATGGGATTGGGGCATCGAGAAAGTCATGGAGGATTTAAGAAAATTTAGTCCGGATATGGTGGTTGTTGGAACAAGTTTCACAAGTGTGAACAACGATCTGGACGTGTCCAAAAAAATAAAAAACGAACTTGATGCTGATGTGCCGGTTATTATGGTGGGTCCGCCAACATCCCAATTCCCGGAAAAAATGCTGAATGGTAGCGTGGACATAGTTGCGAGATATGAATATGATTTTACTCTGGCTGAACTGGCAGAGAGAATGGAAAGGAATGGACGCATTGGTGATATTTCCGGAATATCATTCAAACAGAATGGCAAGGTTATTCACAATCCAAACAGACCATGGTCTACGTCAGGTGAACTGGACGGACTGCCGTTTGTGTCTGAGGTGTACAAAAGGCACCTGAATATTCGCGATTATTTCCTTAACTATTCGCTCTATCCAATGGTCCAGGTCTTTACAGGAAGAGGATGTCCTCACAGATGCACCTTTTGCTCGTGGCCCCAGTCCTTCATGGGACGAAAGTACAGGGTCAGGAGAGTTGAAAACATCTTAAATGAGCTTGAATGGATCGAGGCGAATCTGCCAGAGGTGAAAGAGGTCTTCTTTGAGGATGATACCCTCACGATAGATAAGAGAAGGGTTCTTGAGTTTTGCAAGGGTTATAGAGAGACAGGTTTGGAGATAACCTGGTCGTGCAATGCGAGGGCAGATACGCTCGATCTTGAGACGATGAGGGAGATGAAGCGGGCAAACTGTCGATTTCTGATTGTTGGTTTTGAGTCGGGAGACGACGAAATACTTAAAAAGATAAAGAAGGGTTTTACAACCGGGCAGACAGAGGAATTTGCAAGAAATGTCAAAAAAGCCGGACTGCTGTTACATGCGGATTTTATAATAGGCTTGCCCGGGGAGACTAAAGAGACGATAGAGAAGACGAGAAGATTTATAAAAGAGATAAAGCCTGAGCAGGTCCAAGTTTCTGTTTCGTCTCCATTTCCCGGAACAGAACTTTACGAATGGTGCAGAGAAAATGGGTATTTGCTCACGGACGACCCGAATGAGTATTTAGATGAAGAGGGGCATCAGAAGGCGATCATCTCTTATCCGAACCTGTCTTCAGAGGAGATGGTGAAAGAGGTGGATAAGATGTTGAAGGATTATTATATGTCATTGGGATATGTTCCACTTGCTGTGAGGCAGGTTTTGAGGCGGCATAGCCTGGACGAGATGAAGAGGCTATGGCATTCGGCGAGGATGTTCATGGGGTATATAGGAGGGAGAGGGGAATGAAAATATTTCATCACAAATTAGTGAATATATTTATAGGATAATAAAGGAGAAAATAGAATATGTATCCGACAGAGAACCTCTCAAAAGTTTTGGTGCCAAGATGTTACAAAAATGTGAACAGTCTCATTGAGGATGCATTTAGAGCACTTTTGAATTTGAAACCTGAGTTGAAGGTGGAAATGGCGATGGAGCTTTATCTGCGAGAGGAAGTATCACTTTTGAGAGCGGCGGAGATTTCAGGCATGGATCTGGAAAGCTTTAAGGAGATCTTGAAAGCGAGAGGATTGAAAGTGAGCAGTTATATAGGCTCAAAAGATGAAATTGAGAGGGGATTGAGCCTGATTTGAATGATCATAATTGATACCGATATTGCCAGTGCATTCGCCAAAGCAGGTCACTTTGACATGTTAAAGCTTTTTGGGGTGGTCGGGATAACTCCAAGAGTTTACGAAGAACTCTTAACTCCTTTAGAGCACGGCCACGAATACCCCAAGGAGATCTTTGAAAAGACAGAACTGGTGACTGTTTCAGATGACGAGCAAAGAGAATATTTGAAACTCAGAGGTGAACACGCTGAAATTGAAAAGGGCGAGACAGAAAGCATCGTTGTTTGTTTGAGAAGAGAGCATTCATTCTCGTCTTTTGATAAAAGAGCCATCTCAACAGCAAAGGAGCTTGGAGTGAATATCATCACAGCAGGAGTTATTTTTAAAGGACTAATAGTAAAAAATATTGCAACAAAAGAAGAAGTTTTGAGGATTATAAAGGATATTGAAACCGCGGATAACCGCTTATTATCGAGGGCGGAACTGTAAATGTATCTGTCAGAAAGCATTCAACCAATAGTTGAACAGGTGCATCAGAAGGCTGTATCCTCTTATTCGCGGCTAACGGTTGAAGAGATGACTGAACTGGCTGGTTGGGTGCTGGAGGGGTGTTGTATGTCCCTGGGATATGTTCCACTTGCTGTGAGGCAGGTTTTGAGGCGGCATAGCCTGGACGAAATGAAGAGGCTATGGCATTCGGCGAGGATGTTCATGGGGTATATGAGGCGGAGGGGGTGACAACTTTATGATATGTACAGCAAGACATAGTATCCATTCAATCTTCCATAAAGTAGAGGTGATACAATGGTAAGTGTTGTGAGAATAAAAGA
>QMZJ01000135.1 GCA_003663115.1 Candidatus Altarchaeales archaeon
GATTTTGAGCATTCTGGGGGATTTTGAAATTCAAAGAATTTCAAAGCCATGAAATTCCTCTGGAATTTCAATGTTTTGTGTGGAGATATGAGGATAAAAACCCCAGATCTGCGGTGGTGAAACTCAAAGTGACAAATTAATCTATGACACTCGGTTAGTGAGAAGTAGGGCAAGTGGCGAGGTTAGGTTAATAAGAATTTTCATAAATCTCAGAATTAAATTTCCAACGTGACTAAAATGATAACCCGACTCAAACATAATATCAACCAGCTCGGCTTCGGCTTCATCTTCTGGATGCTCGCCGCAAAATTTGGATGAGATATTTAACTTTCGGAAATAAATGAGATCACAGAATATACATCTACAACGGCCCCGGAAAAATCATATAACGATTGGGGGCATTGAAATAAGGGTTATCTCCAGCCAAAGGTCGGGGTGGAACAGTTAGAGGGAATTCTCAAATTAAAGGATCTGCGAAGGTCATCTACTGAACTTGTCCGTGATTTGAGGCGAAAGGATCATGAAAGAGAAGAAAAACGACTTGGTTTTAGTTGATACCGGGAGATTACCCCATCGGAACTTGTAATATCGGTAATAACCCTGGATCACGAATCCGGGGAGGAATTCAAGGGCAATGTAATGGGTGACCGCTTAAGGAATGATCGAAAGAATTAACAATGATATTCGAACACTGGATCCAGTGTTGCAGTAATACACTATACCCCCGACCCGTACGGCATCATCGACAGCCAAGGAATTTGAGTTTAGTTTGAGATAAAATCTATTACGGTTGAGGGTAAATGATTCGGTTGTCCTCAGGGCAACTTTAGATACCTATTTACCTGATCTCTGAACCTGGTAAAGTCATCTATATCCTCTGTCAGGAATCTGTACACGAGCCTATCATCTAATCTTCCGTATTTATGGACCAGGATGTTCCTGAACCCCTTCATATCTTTTATCTTCTCTCCCATATCCGGGGTTATTACCCTGTTCTCTACCAGGAGATCTATGATACTCCCCTCATCAGAGGGAAGACCAAATCTCTCCGAAGAGACGATCAATGCCGCAACATCCATTAGTGATTCAATAGCTAACTCTATGGTCTTCTCGCATGCCCTTCTTTTTATTAAATCTCTGTGATATTCGTCCTCCTCTGGAAGAATTTCACCTAATTCTCTCAGATATCTATCCATTTCATCCAATTTTACCAGGATCCTGTTCCTGTCCTGCTCTCTCATTCTTGTATTCCCCTCAAGCTGGAATAATAGTAATTTAGATGTCTTTCAAAGTCTTCATATCCCCTGATTGTTCTCAGGTATTCATCAAAGATCGTCTCGTAATCCTTATAGTAAAGTGGTTTACCACTACTCACTATGTCCTTTTTTATATACAGAGGAAGATCCTGGAACATCTGGATATCAAATCTATTGCTTACCCTCCCGAGAACCTTTATCCTGAATCTAAATCTCTCCTCCTCATTACCCCTATAGTAGATGGCCAGATCTATATCTGAGAGTTCCCCGTGTTTCTCCTTAACAGAGGAACCATATAGCACTATGAATTCAACCCTATCCTCGGTGTCAATTTTCTTTATCTCATTCACTGCTCTCTCTATTTCTGTTCGCATTTTAGTTAATATAATATATTCTGTCCCATAGTTTAAATTCGGTTACCCATATCAAATACTTTATCTCCACTGCTTAATTATCCCCCGATATTTGTCCATCCGCTGCGTATATATTCAGTAAATGGTAACCCGACTCAAACACCAGATAAAAGACCCCTTATACAAGAATTCATTCTTCATCATGCTCACCTCCATCACCAGCTCGGGCTTCGGCTTCATCTTCTGGTATTTCCGATATTTCTTCTAACGGCAACAATCGTTGCCATAGCCTGTGGCATTATCGATGAATTCCACCAATCCTTCGTTCCGAGGAGAACGGTCATTCTACTGAGTATACTGGTGACTGCATAGGATCTCCGCCCGAAGCAGTAATGGCGCAGGCTTTTGCCTCAGTTATTCATGTTGGTCCCGGACCCGGGTTTAAACTCCCTTAATCGTATTATCTCGATATCAAATTTTGATGCGTGATCTTTCACTTTTTTCTTGTTCAGGTGTTTATCTTCAGAAATCAAAATATTGCAACCAGATACCACCGCGGTTGCGAGATGAACTGAGTCTGCGGCATAAAGACCTAGGTCTTTTATAAATCTGAGGGCGAAATTCCTGATCACTTCATTGACTTCAATGAGTTCTACATCACCCAATCTGGCGAGTTCTTCTATTTCAAGTCTTGCCTCGTCTGGATCTTGAAAACCCTTCTTGACCAGTGCCCTTTGAATCTCCAGAAATGACCATACAGACCATGTAGTGAGAATCTCTTTTCTCAATATACTGTCAAATAATTCTCTGGCTTTATCATGATCCTCCTCGGAGTTATCTAGCCCCTTCACGAGTACACTGGCATCCAAGGCTATCTTCATAGCTCATCCTCCTCTTCGTGTATTTCCTCTATCAACTTACTTAAGGGTTTTCCTTTGAGTTTTCCCACCCGTCTTGCCGTCTCATCTAATCGCTTCTTTAGCTCTAATACCTTGTACTCCTTCAGCAACAATTTTGTTGCCTCTGTTAGGGCATCCTCCTCCGACTTAAAGTAACCCTCCTCCACCAGTCTGCGGATGGTGAGAGGGAATTTGTAAACCCCCGTCATTTTACTTCAATATTATAAACACAATATACCTATAAAAATGAGGCTATGTGGCTTAGACATCCGCCTAAGACACACATCGGACCAACATTCTATCGATCCCCACCGCATTGTTAACAATTCCTATGATATTAACGGGAATTCTTATCCCGGGTAAATTTCGGTAAACTATCTGGTTTTCCCGTACTCCCATATTACCCAGACCCAGAACACAGTCACTGCCACTACCGGCATCCAAACGCACTCAATTCTCTCGCACCCCGTCATGAAGTCCATATGTGTGTGAGAATATACCAAGGGACGTATCCGGAAAAGTGCAGTAAAAAATCCCAGAATATTTATCCATCCGCTGCGTATATATTCAGTAAATGATAACCCGACTCAAACACCAGATAAAAGACCCCTTATACAAGAATTCATTCTTCATCATGCTCACCTCCATCACCAGCTCGGGCTTCGGCTTCATCTTCTGGTA
>QMZJ01000136.1 GCA_003663115.1 Candidatus Altarchaeales archaeon
CTCTTATAGAACAGTTTTTTAATTTCTTTTAATTCATGATTTGATATATACATTTTTTCACAATTAACCATTTATCTTTTTTGGATTAATATATCAAATATATCGTTACGTTTTATTTTGAAATTTCCTCTCTCAATCTCTCCCACTCATCCTCCCAATTACCTGGTTTTTGAATCTCGCCTCTTATGGGCTGTTTAGTCTTCAATTTCTCAATCTCTCCCTTTAGACCCTCTATGTACATGTCTACTACCTGGAAGGAGCCCTTCCTGAGGTTTTCCGCAGCGAGGTCCAGTTCAAGTTCCAGATCGAAGACGTCTATCCCTCTTGCTTTGGCCCTATCTACTTTCGATCTGAAAGATTCGATCTTCAGGTCGTACTTCTCATAAAGATCCAGTTCCTTATCACTTAATCTCCTCGGGTTGTGTAATAATGGTCTAAAGGTTACAAAATATGGATTTCCCCTGTTATATTGTGAATTCTGTATCATTCCCGTGCCAACACGAGCCTTCACAACGGATTTCATTATATCTTCCCCATATTTCATCTTGATCTGTGATAGGTCTCCCTCATAGCGGGTTCTCATCTGTATTTCGGTACCCACATTCGCCTTGATGTCTTTTGGATAGTCAGTTAAAACCTGAGAGATCAATACCAAGCCTATGCCCCATTTTCTGAACTCCCTTACACCCCTCTCGAGCTGGATGAGGCCTTTGCCGGTTCCCCCGAACTTCGGCAATAACCTGTGAACCTCATCGAAGACTATCAGCGTTTTTAATTGAGTTGCTTCTTCCATCCTGCTCTTGAACACATCTAATATGACCTGAATTATCACATCCTCTATATCCTCTGGATTCAAGTGATTCATACAGAATATGGTTATCTCTCCTGGTTTCATGTACTCGGTAATATCCAATTCCCAGGGACGCTTCACTATCTTTATCCTTCCATTGAATCTCTGAGCCTCCTTCTTCTTCATCCCGAATTTGGGATAAAGCCGGAACATACCCTTCTCTTTATTAGGTCTCAAAAAACCCGTCCACTGAGCTGTTGGATCGAAAACCAGAACCGAGACATTCCTTTTCAATGCCTCCTCCGCTATGTCCTGGGCAGCCACGGTCTTCCCTCCCCCGGTGGAACCCGCAATTAGTACATGCTCTGTCAATCTATCTAACTCCAAGAATGCCCTAACCCCAGATTCTGCGATTCTGCCGATGAAGGCGGATCTCTTTCCGTGGCGGGGCAGTCTTCGATAATCTACCATCCCAAGATATCTTTTTCTCTCAGCCTCTCTCCTTCTATGAATTATAAATGCCAGGCATATTCCCACCAGGATGAAGAAAATCCCTAGGATGAACCAGATGGGAATTCCAAAAAATGTCGTCGATAGGAGGGGTTTTTTCACATTTACATATCTTATATCCTCTATTTCTTCTATCCTGCCATCGATCCCCAGGTATTGAATAACACCCCTCACTCCATATCTCCCATCTTCTACATCCTGTGAAATCTGTAGATACCTCCTCACACCGGTGGTCTCTGTTATGTAGTAAGTGTTTTTTACCTCGCTTAGAATTTCACCCGTGCCCGAGTTCAATAGTTGTAAACTGAAATTTACATTCTGTTTGATCCTCTGTGGATTTTTTATAGTTATCTGAACTGGTAGCCCCTCCCCAGGATGGATACTCTCCATAAGTGGTTCTATCTTGATCTGGAGCAGACCCCTCTGGGGAAGCAGAACCCTGATATTGGCTGGAATATCCGATTTAATGTCATCTAATTGGAGGGAAATAGATCCAGAGTATATCCCAGACATCGCATCCATTGGGACATGTATCGAGAGATTGAGATACACCTCCTCACCTGACTCTAGATCTATGTGGGGATTTTCAATATCTATAAACTCCGCAATCCTCCCTATAACACTCGTTTCCAATGTGGCTGAAACCCCGAGGACATTTCTCACCCGAACGGAAGTCTTCACCTCCTCTCCAGGGTATAGATCCACCGAGATGATCTGCATTCCAGTTGGACTGCCAACCTCTCCCGTCTTGGTGTTTGTATTCTCTGTTACAATTATTGGACCTAACGTCTCTGCTGCCAGCCCTAATGAAGTTAATGATAACACCACCAATGCTAACACCAGGGTAAAATATCTATTTTTCATACCACTTCTTTTCCCTCTCTTTTTTTCTTACTGCACATCTATAATTGTGATACCCAAGAGATATTAGTGTGACCAACACTAAAGATAATAACAATATCAGACCGATCTGGACGTCTTTGTCATTTATACCCCTGACCATCATACCGATGATGTCCAGTTCTTTAGCCTCTTTATCTTTGATACCTAAAATTGATTTCGTAATCTTCTTCATTTCCACCCCACGATATAGGTTATCCTCTACAACCTCTATTTGAGCAATTATCTCCCTTCCATAGCTTACCCACACCTCCTCTGGATCTACCTCAAATTCCCTGATCATGGAATAATTCCCCCTATTGAGGGACGGTCTGATCTTTATTTCTATGGGAATTGTATCGTTCGCGCGACCGATAGTCTCAGCTATCAATGGCCTGCACTGTGGCTCCACCTCTCCTCCTCCACCCTGATCTATACACACATTCCTGTCGTTCACGAACCAGAATTTCCACCTCAATGGCAGATATTCTCCAGCTGAGTAACCTTCCTTTATAGGCACTGTAATATTGTATTGAATGATGATACTCGCCTTCTTGGATAATTTATATGAGGTGATCCTTTCGTCTCGAATAACAGAGGAGTTAGTTCTCTTGAACATCTGCCATATCCTCTCTGTTATTTCCTTTATATCCTTTGTTTTATTTTCAATGGAGACCAGGGTTTTGCTTATATTCTCCAATTGCTTTTGCTGTTCTTCTAGTCCTATAATCCTCCCTCTCCCACCCATCGGACACTCTCCACAATCCTGAGGACAGTTCTCGCAGGTCTCTGTGGCTTCACAGTCTCCATTTCCACATACAGCATCCATCGGACACTCTCCACAGTCCTCGGGACAGTTCTCGCAGGTCTCTCCAAATTCACAAACACCATTTCCGCAGACGGAAGCATTGAGGCAGGTTCCACAATCCTGAGGACAGTTCTCGCAGGTCTCTCCAAATTCACAAACAC
>QMZJ01000137.1 GCA_003663115.1 Candidatus Altarchaeales archaeon
CCTTCCTTTAAAAATCTTTCCATTAGGAAAGTTATTCCTCATAATTTGTTTCCTGCGGGAAAGAATTTCACCAGTTTCAGGTCATCCCACTTTATATGCTTGAATAATTTTCTCTCAGAGGGATGATGTGAATAATATATGGTTGTTATAAAGTCATCTCCGTGTTCATTCACTGATAGATATTTTTCCCCGGTGAGAAATTCTAATGCATTTCCCAGATCCGGAGCCCTGAATGCTATCTTATGCCTTATTAATGCCTTAACCATCGCTGTATAGGATTCTGCATAGGCATAATTCCCAAATCCGATGACAAAATGAGGCCTCTCTGGACTGGGAGGATAAAGCAGAATGCCATGCCTTGTCCAGCTGAAAATTATTTCAAATGGGTGCCCACCGCAGTGTGCTTTAGTTTTCAGCCATTCCATAAATTCCTCTTCACTCTCTCTGTCCTTTATCTCAAGCATTCCACAATCCCTTCCATCAGCCCATCTTTTATACATATCTATTGGCTTCATCCCCTTGGTTTTTTTCTTGAATACAGATTTATAGCATATTCCCGCAACCCTGAGATAATCAGTCAGGGAGATTCCCTCTACCTTTTCACCCCTTTTAATAATTCTCTCATACCTCTCCTCTATCCTCTCTGCTTCCTCTTTTGGCATAACATCCTCCATCACGTGTTTTGCCTTTATTTTCCCTTTTCTAAGGTGATAGGGAACTAACCTCTCTATTATCTGTGATTCCTTCTTGAGGATTGGAATAAATTTAATAGATTCTCTAAAGAGCTCTTCATAAAATTTCTCCACCCTTTCCTTACCTCTTCTCATCTCCAGAACACCTAAAGTGGAGAAAAATACAAAGAATATCTGCTTGTATTTCCTGATGGTAAATGGGATTAACCTTAATTTTCCATATAATTTTACTGGCAAGTAGAAATCCTCCCAGATTAGATCGCCGTATAACTTCTCTGGATAGGCACAGCTGGTTAATTTCTTAACCATTTCATAAACTCTGGTATTTTTCAATACCCTTGCTCTGAAACCATGGATTTCCAGATAATATAATGCTTCGTTGTAGTTCAATCTTGGTTTAAATCTCACCCTGTCCATTATCACACCATAGGATAGGTTAGGCTTGTAATTTTTAGGATATACCTTTCTTAAATCCCGCATCCAGTTCTATAGTATTTATATACTAATTACATATAATTAAATATAATTATAAAGGGTGATCTGAATGACCGAGAAAAAATATTCTACTGTGTCCATACCCATGCCTCTGGCAGAGAAGATAAAGGAGAGGATAAAAGGAACGGGTTTTACTTCAGTCTCTGATTATGTGACATTCGTTTTGAGGGAGGTTTTATCGGGAGAGGAGGAAGAGGAGAGGGAGCCTTTTACAAAGGAGGATGAGGAGAAGGTAAAGGAGAGATTGAGGGCACTTGGGTATCTTGAATAGGTATAGAAGATGGATTATTTGGACAGATTAGAGAGCCATAGCATATACATAATGAGGGAGGCATACAGGAAATTCAGGAAAGTGGCTATGCTCTGGTCCGTCGGAAAGGATTCAACGACGATGATATGCATAGCAAGGAAAGCATTCTATGGACGTGTACCCTTTCCCGTAATCTATATAGACACGGGAAAGCACTTCAGGGAGATGTATGAATTCAGGGATAGATGTGTGAGGGAATGGGGGCTTAACTTAATAATCTCGAAAAACGAAGACGCTGAAGCTCTGGGCATAGGACCGGAGGATAAGATAAAATGCTGCGATTATCGTAAAACACGGGCGCTTAAAAAAACCATAGCAGAACATGGATTCGATGCGATCTTCTTGGGCATTAGAAGGGATGAACACGGGGTCAGGGCAAAAGAACGTTTCTTCTCACCAAGAGACCAGGACTTCAGATGGAACTACAAAGATCAGGCCCCTGAGCTGTGGGATCAATACAAAACCCAGAGAGAGGGTGAACAGCATCTGCGAGTACATCCTCTGTTGCAGTGGACCGAACTTGATATATGGCGTTATATCAAACGCGAGAACCTTCCAGTGAATCCACTGTACTTCGCAGATAAACGGTTTAAGGGGAAGAGATTCAGAAGCCTGGGCTGTGAACCGTGCACGAATCCGGTTGAAAGTACTGCCACAACCATAGAGGAGATAATAGAGGAGATAAAGAATACAAGGATATCGGAGCGCTCGGGCAGGGCACAGGATAAGGAGGAGGCCGATGCGATGCAGAGACTGAGGGCTCTGGGTTACATGTAAAATGACAGAGGAAAACCTGAAGCTTGTTATCGTAGGACACGTTGATCATGGAAAATCAACGCTTATAGGTAGACTCTTCTATGATACGGGATCTTTGCCGGAGGGAAAAATAGAGGAGATAAAAAGCGTATGTGAAGCCCTTGGAAGGGACATAGAATTCAGTTATGTGGTGGATAGTCTCGCAGAGGAGCGGGGTCAGGGGATTACCATAGACACAGCTCAAAAATTTTTCAAGACAAAAAGGAGACGATATACGATAATAGATGCTCCAGGGCATGTCGAATTCATCAAGAACATGATAACGGGGGCAAGTCAGGCAGAGGCTGCGATTATCATTGTTGATGCCGAAGAGGGTGTGAGTGAGCAAACGAGAAGACACTCGTACATTCTTGGAATGCTGGGGCTCAAACAGGTCATAGTTGCAGTAAATAAGATGGATCTCGTGGGGTACAGGGAAGTGAGATATCGAGAAGTGGACAAGGAAATCCAGGATTTCCTTGAAACAATAAAGATAAAACCTCGATATGTGATACCGATCTCTGCTAAAGAAGGTGATTTCGTGGCGAAAAAAACCGAAAATCTTGAGTGGTTCGATGGTCCGACAATACTCGAGGCACTTGACACATTCGAGGTGCCAGAAAGCCCGAAGGACAAACCCCTCAGATTTCCGATTCAGGACGTCTACAGGTTCGACGATAAGAGGATATCTGTGGGGAGGATATCGAGTGGTACGATACGCCCCGGGGAAAGGATTATAGTGTTGCCGAGTATGGAAAAAACCCGTATAAAGCATATCATCGAATGGCAGAGCGATAAAGAAAATCCATTTGGACCGGGAAGCTATCAATACCCAGAATCTGCACA
>QMZJ01000138.1 GCA_003663115.1 Candidatus Altarchaeales archaeon
CTTCGTATGGTGTCCGTATGCCCGTCTGTTTTACGGTCCCGAGATGTCCGTTGTGCTCCTTGATCTCGATGTTTTTCTTTTTACCTCCGCATACTAATTAAATTGGGGAGGGATGAGGATTTAAAATCTCATGGAGGATCTGCTCACGGGGATCTTATTTCAAGATCGCTAGATATATTATAACGATATTTCGGAGCTGTCAGAATGTGATAGCTCAGTTGTCCATATCCGTGGGCAAAGCTTTGTAATACCTTTTTACCTCCAGGGCGATGATCTTGGCGCCATCGCCTCAGAGGTAAACTCATACATCGATTGAACATAGAAATTTGCACTAAAAAGAAAGGAGGTAAAAGCAAGGTTGGCGACACTAATTGTCGCAATTCCTCTGCGACTTTCTAAGTCGCAGTATCCTTGCGACGTGTAATGAATATCCTAATGCTGAACTATGAATATCCCCCAATAGGTGGTGGGGCTTCAAGAGCGACATTTCATCTCCTAAAAGAATTCTCACATCTGGATGGGATAAAAGTAGATCTGATAACATCCTCGATATCCAATAGATTTGAAATAGAAGGTGTTGGGGATAATATCCAAATCCATAAAATACCAATAAAAAAGGGGGAGAGATATTACTGGACACAAAGAGAGATTTTGACCTATTCATACAAATCAGTCAGTTATATAAGAAAACTTAAAAAAAATCAAAAATATGATCTATGCCATGCATTTTTTGGAGTTCCTTGTGGTGTGATGGCTTACCTATTCAGGAAGGAAATGCCATATATCGTCTCCCTGAGGGGCTCTGATGTCCCCGGATTTAATCCACGATTCTCATTCCAGTATACCTTCTTGAAACCCATCATAAAAAAAGTTTGGTCTGAGGCCAAGAGTGTTGTCGCTAATAGTCAGGGTCTCAGGGAATTGGCACTGAAAACAAACCCAAATCAGAAAATCGAGGTTATATATAATGGGGTAGATACACAGAAATTCAGACCTGCCCCCAAAAAAAACGGGGATAAGATTAGGATATTATCTGTTGCACGCCTTATAGAAAGAAAGGGTCTGAATTATCTGATAGAAGCGATTCCTTCGATCATAGAAAATCAAAATAATGTGGAGGTTCTCATAGTTGGTGAGGGTAATCTGCATAGAGAATTACAGAGGAAATGTTCGGGACTGGGTATCCAGAAATATGTAAAATTTCTAGGTGGTGTTAACAACGATGATCTACCCTCAATTTACTCAAACTCAGATATCTTTGTTCTTCCATCTCTGAACGAAGGTATGTCCAACACAATTCTGGAGGCAATGGCGTCTGGACTTCCGATAATAACTACAGATACAGGTGGTAGCAAAGAATTGATAGATAAGAACGGTATTATAATCCCAATTATGGATAGTAAGGCAATCAGTGATGCAATAATGACATTAATTTCAAACGAAAGACTTAGGTATGAAATGGGCAGAAAATCCCGTAGAAAAGCTGAGGGGATGAGTTGGGAGAGGGTTGCTAAGGATTACTTTAACTTGTATTCAAAAATTCTGAGGGCCTGATTATGTGTGGAATTTGTGGGATTTATGGTCTTGAGGATAAGGAAGTGATCGAGGATATGTGCAAGGTAATTAGGCATAGAGGTCCAGATGAATCGGGCTTCTTTATTGATAAAAACATATGTCTGGGACATCATCGCCTTAGTATAATAGACCTAGAAACTGGAAAACAGCCAATTCATAATGAAAATCATAGTATATGGATAGTTTACAATGGAGAAATCTATAACTATAAAGACTTGAAAAAGGATTTGGAGAGAAGGGGGCACAGCTTTTATACTAAAACAGATACAGAGGTTCTGGTACACCTGTATGAGGAATTAGGAGACTCCTTCGTGAAAAAAATCAATGGAATGTTTGCATTTGCTGTCTGGGATTCAAACGGGAATAAACTCCTGTTATGTAGAGACAGATTGGGGATAAAGCCTTTATACTACTGCTTTATCGATGGAAAATTATTATTTGCATCAGAAATTAAATCTATTTTACAATACGAAGAGATAAAACGAGAAATTGACTATCAAGCATTGAACGATTTTTTTACCTTCCGTTATATCCCAGGATCAAGAACTATTTTCAAGGATATTAAAAAACTACTCCCGGGGCACATATTGATCTATAATAATGGAGGATTATCCATCAACAAATATTGGGATGTAAACTTCTCCGAGGAAGAGAGATCAGAAAAATACTATTCTGCTGAAATCTTGAAACTACTGGAAGAATCGGTGAAGAGAAGGCTGATGAGTGACGTCCCCTTAGGAGCGTATCTCTCTGGCGGATTGGACTCGAGCGCTATTGTAGCCATCATGAGTAAATTTTCGGAAGAACCAGTCAGAACATTCTCTGTAGGATTTGATGAAGGAGATGTAAATGAGCTGAAATATGCGAAGATCGTTGCAGATCATTTTGGAACAGATCACCATGAGCTTGATATAAAATATGATGCTTTAGGGATACTCCCCAAGATAATCTGGCATCTGGATGAACCGCTGGCGGATCCGGCTGCCATTCCCACATACCTAATGTCCGAATTAACCAGAAAATATGTTACTGTAGTCTTAACCGGGGAGGGATCAGACGAATTATTTGCGGGCTACTCTCATTACAAATTGTTGTACTTCACACACAGGTATGGAAAATTAATTCCTAGGTTCATTAGATGCTCCATGCCCTCAATTCTGTCCAAATTTCAAAATTCCTTAAAACTAAGAAGATTTTTTAATCATCTGTCTAATCTAGAAAACGAAGTAGATAGCTATTTAGATTTAATTTCTGTTTTCGACAAAAGAGAAAAGGAGAGATTATATCTGCACTCTGTCTATAAAAAAATGCGGGGTTATAACGTGGGCGGGGATATACGGCCATATTTCGAAAACGACGTAAAAAATTACTTAAACCAGATACTCTTGATGGATATTAAGAGATGGCTGCCAGATGATCTTCTCCTTAAGATCGATAAGATGACTATGGCAAACTCTGTTGAAGCCAGAGTACCTTTTTTGGATAATAATCTGGTAGAATTTACTTCTCGAATTCCAGCAAACCTGAAATTAAGAGGATTAAGAGATAAATAC
>QMZJ01000139.1 GCA_003663115.1 Candidatus Altarchaeales archaeon
AAATTACTTTCCCTCAATAATGCTTATGATCTTTCTCCTGGCGTTCTCCATCTCCACCTCGAGCAGGCCCCTGTTTGCAAGAGCGGGGACGATGGCAACTAATGCAGTATCCGTTCCCGGTAGAATGAAGAACATGACGTCAAACTTACCCAATTCAAAGTAGACCTTGTCCAGGCCGAATTCCGAATAATGGGCTATCACATCGAAGAAGTCATCCATAGTTTTCTTCAGGATCTCCCATATCTCCATGACCTCTTTTTTAAATTCCTCGGTGATGGGGGCGATGCCCTCCAAATTTTTTCTTGCAACCATGCAGGCATGAATGTCTTCCAGACGTTGGAGGTCTTCGGTCAAAACCTTGAGAATTTGATCCTCCTTGGATGGCATTTTTTTAGAAGAGCGGTTTAATCTCTTTTTCTGCACCCTTGACAACTATCCCCTCCTTGGTAATCTCGAATGTCCTTGGTTTTAAACTGTGTTTTGTCTGGCGCATCTTCCTGATTCTCAGAGTCCGTGTATCCAATGCTTCATTTACCGTGAGGATTATTGCGCCATCCACGACATAGCTCTCTACGCCGTGGGCCGAGATCGCACCGCCCGCTTCCGGGATTTCAGTTATTATGAGAGTGGTCAAGCCCTCCATCTTTAGCCTGTAGTTGATCGTCAGAATTACCTGTCTGGTGATGTGACGTATATCACTGCTACTTTCCCTTATGAGGAAATCCAGAGCGGGAAGGCTGTCCAGAACCACCCTCTTTGCTTCTATTCTTTTTGCCTTGCTGATCACGATTTCAAGAATTCTCTCCATGTTGAATTCATCCGGCAGAAGAGACATGCTGCCAGCTGGCTGAGCCAGTGATGGGGGTATTGTTAATGACTTGCGAGCCGTTTTGAACCCCATTCTTGAGAGGCTTGCATCTATGATAACCAACTTACCTTCATCCTCGTATCTCTGTAGATCGAAGCCATATTGTAGCATATCCTGTTTCAATTCCCTTGGGTCCTGTTCCAGGCTTATCAAAATCCCCGGTTCCTTGTATTGGACAATTCCATTATAGAGGAATTGGATACCAAAGGTTGATTTTCCGGTACCACATGGGCCTGAGACCAGAATACTTCTATTCCGTGGAAAACCACCGCCGAGCAGGTCATCCAGACCTGGAATGCCAGTTGGACACTTCTTGTTCATGTCGACCATTTTTGCACCTTTATTATTTATATATGACTATGTTCTCTATTTATGTTATTTTTTATTCAGCTATAAATACTTTCTATTACACTCAGAATTTAAGAGAAAGAAATCTGCTTAAAGCTCCTTAAAACGAGGTCTACCAGAATTGCTAAACTGCCATAGATATGGAGAAGTTACCTATTTATCTATAACAAGTGTAACCTCATCTCCGTCCTTGAATGGCAGGGTGATATTTTGCTTGGGGACAATATCTATCCTGCCTCTTCCAGATTTATCAATAGAAAAAATCCCAATCACTCCTGTCCTTTTCTTTCTCATGCCAACCACCTCCAATTCCGATTATCATATTATCCTAAAGTAATATAAAAATATGTATAGTAAATGATGATATCACTATGGATACTGCTACTATAGAAAATACTGCATGATTAATCGTGAGAAATAGACCTGTGCCAATCCGCCCGATTGCTTACCGTTACTGGTGCAGGCTCCGGTGTGAGGGGGAGGGTGGCCTGGAAATAAAATACATTGACCTCAGACAATCCATCGGACACCCCAGGAAACTCTCATCTATCTCCGAATCCAAAACAAACTATGGGTGAGTACGATAAACCTCAGCAGAACGGTTCTCATTCACTTCGTTTTCTTTCACTCTCACAACACCCAAATCCAGAACACCGCCACTGTCAAACGTGGCAGTTGATCCGACGGTTCCTGTATACTGAGACCTACACCATCCACAGTATAACCTTAATCCTCATTCCCAGACCCCGGGAATCCTCTCTCCGCAGAATTTGCATCTTCCTTCAATGATGTTGTTCTCCTTTACAAAATAGCCAATTCTCTCTATCAATAATTTCCCGCATTTGGGACAATACGTGTTTTCGTGCTCTCCATGGGGAACATTCCCGATATAGACAAAATTTAATCCCTCTTCCAGGGCGATTTCTCTTGCCTTTTTTAGGGTCTCTAAGGGCGTTGGAGGCAGATTTTTTAATTTATACCTTGGATAGAATCTCGAGAAGTGCAGGGGAACATCTCTGGATAGATTTTCTTTGATCCACCTGCTCAATTCTCTTATCTCATCCAAAGAGTCATTCAGGGTTGGAACAACCAGGTTTACTATCTCAAAGCATTTCGCTTTTTTATAAGAGATCTTACACGATTTTAAAACCCTTTCGAGCTCGCCCTCGACAACCTCTCTATAAAATCTCTCATTGAATCCCTTCAGGTCAATTTTAATTGCATCCACCTCCTTTGCCAATTCCTTTAGAGGCTTCTCATTAATGTAGCCCGCTGTAATAACAACATTCCTTATCCCCTCCCTCTTTGAGATTCTTGCCGTATCTGACATATATTCATAAAATACTGTGGGCTCAGAATAGGTATAGGCGATAGACCTGAGCCTTTCGTTTTTCTTTCTCTCCAGGGTAACTGCTCTAACCAAATTCTCAGGCATCAGGTCATAATTCTTTGTCTCTTCTGGGGGAAATTGAGAGATCTCCCAGTTCTGGCAGTACTTACATCTCAGATTACATCCAGCTGTTGCGATTGAGAAGGCAAAACTTCCAGGTAAGAAGTGGAATAAGGGCTTCTTTTCTATGGGATCGATATGGACGGCACAGGGGTTGCCATAAACTAGGGTATAGAGCCTTCCCTTAAAGTTAACTCTAACTCTACATCTCCCCCTATCACCCTCATTTAAGATACATCCGTGGGGACATAATCTACATTTAACGTAACTCGGGAATCTTTCATAAAAGTAGGCTTCCTTTGACCACTTCCACAATTTTTCCGGGGCATTCTTCCTGAAAACCAGATTATTCTCCGGTAAATTCTTCAGGAAGAATTCCTCTAAGAGGTAATAACCGAGGCTCAAACCCGCTAA
>QMZJ01000140.1 GCA_003663115.1 Candidatus Altarchaeales archaeon
GGATATAGCAATACCCCAGAGCGAACTAAAGTTTTTCGAGAAACTGGTTAAAACAAACGGCTTTGAGTTATCCACCGAGAGATCGGATATAGATGAGATCTATTCCGGTAAATTCAAAAAATTCGTTAAAAAGGTTGAGTTGCCCGTATCAGTCGATTTACTGATCAATTCCGTAAAATCAAGGCAGACCGATGTTTCTTACCCCTTCGATTACCTATATGGAAACTCTGAGGTCAGGGAGGTTACTGGCTGGCACCCAGAGTCAAGGGCTACGGTGAGGGTGGCAGACAAGGAAATGCTAATCGCCCTGAAAATGAACGCCATGAGACCGACAGATAAAAGAGATATACTCGTATTGTGCTATGAGAAACCAGACATAGAGAAGATAATTCAGCACATCTCCAGATGCCCAAGAGACATCATCAAAAAACACATTAATGAACTGATGTCCTTGATTGAGGATACGAGGAACATAGACTCAATAAAAGGCGTATTCGGCATATCAGAAGACGTTCACAAAAAAGCCATCAGAAACTGCAAGGCAATGATCAGAGCAATCACTGAGCGATCGTTTAATTAATCCACCAAATTCTCAAGAAATCTAATTCTGACTACTCTAGCGGAATTACAGAACCTAAAATGTATCGGTTTAATATAGAAGATAAAGTGGGCTTGACAGGGTTGTCAAGACACAGAATTTGGCACAGCCTCTCTTGGTCGTGTTAGTCGCGCTACCGCCTACAGATGGTTGAAAATATTAGAGGAGAGGTGAAATGCATGTTCGATGAATTTATCTGTTAAGAAGATTGAGTTGCATGTATCAGCCGATTCCGTTTTTATTTTTCACATGAAAACATCAAATGGATAATAAAGGATAATCAAATCGATCTGGTCGTTGATGTAAGGATCTCACCAAGATGCGGTTGGAGTTCAATATTTTCCAAAGACGGCTTACAGAAACTCTCAAACGCGGCGGGGATTGACGATATAAAACTGGTGGATGAAAAAATGGGACCGGATCTGCTGAGGGAATTGGGTGGTAAATACCATAGGATTGCTTTATTGTGCTCTGAAAAAGATGCTGTCAGATGTCACAGGAAATACGTTGCTGATAAATTAGAGGTGGGGGTGGTTCATCTGTGACAATAGTAACTTTTATATTTTAACTTCACATAGATATATAAAATAATTTTATAAATATATTGGAGGTAAGGTTGATGTATCCCGCAAAAAGCCTGATTGAACTGGCTTATGGAATATATAAGCAGCATAAAAACAAACCCCCTTTAGCGGAGACCGTCTTAATCCCCGTTAAACTTGATGAATTAGATATCCAAGAGCCAAAGCACCCATGGATTGCACGCCTGCTGGAATCCAAACTACTTCTCAAGGGGAGGAGGAAAGGACACTATCTTACCTATCCACCACACATATTCTTTAAAGCATTGTACGCTAAGGACGAGGTTGAATTCAACCAGGAACTGATATCTATGCTATTTCCTAAAGCAATTATCCTCACATCCAGAGACATATCCCCCTATACCTTGAAAGGGTACTTCTCAACCGAGATAGATGTAATTCTGAGCGACAGAGAGCTGTATCATAAAGTTAATAGATGCCTATCCGGGGTATATTTCTGGTGCATACCTGAAGCGGAAGGGATATCCAAGATCGTTTTACTTGCACTCACACAATTTGTTAGATCAGACGGTAGGACATTATTGAATATGTACCAATTAGTCCAGAGGATGAAAAAGAACGAGAAGAGAGTATTTGTCGATCTGGTGCATAAAACGTATGTACCGATACCTATCATAAAGTTTGTACTGGATATGATTGGAGAAGAACTACAGGAGATTAAATCAGAGATACTGCACCCGGAATTCAGGGTAGAGTGGGATACCCTGCTCGAAGGCGAGATGTCTGGCACCATGTTTCTGGAGGTTATCAATCCCGACTGGAATAAACTTGAGGTGAGAACATGAGGATTGAACGGAAGGAGTTGATGAATATATTGAACGTATTGACCTATGCCGTAGGTAGGGCTGGGGGAAAGGAGATTATACTTATTGGGGGATCTGCTCTCAGCTTCCTTGAAAGAGGGAGAGAGACCAGAGACGTCGATGTCTTTGTCAGGGATGTCAATATAGCGACCGAGCAGGATATTGTTGAAAAGTGGCTTCAGAAGGCGTGTAAGCAAAAAGGATACCATGTTTCTGAAATCAGGCATAGCATCAGGGGGACAACGTACTTTGACATAACCCTTGACGAAAAGACCATCCCTGTTGAGGTTTTAAGCACATTGGATAAGCCAGTTGATCTAGATGAAATAATCAACAGGTTGGGGGCATTCACCCTCACAAGGATGAATGATGTGGAGATTAGGTGCCCAACCTATGAATCAGTTTTTATGATGAAGTTACAGAGCATGGACTATCACCGCCCAAGGGATTTAAATGATTTGAAATGGCTCTACAACCATATTAATAGGGATAGAGTCATGTCATTCTGCGTTGAATATAACCTGATAGACAGATATAAGAAGATATTCAAGACCGATATGAAAAAACCTCGGGAAGAGAAAGGGGTTAAAAAGAAGGCAAACAATAGCTATTTGGATCTCTACAATCTGGCTCTAAGGCTGTCTGACAGGGCCCTAAGGATTTCTCTGAGGCGTCTACATTACTCCGTCCCAAAGAGCCACGAAGGAAAAGCGAGATTGTATGCGAGACACTATGCCACAAAGAAGAAAGGGGAAAATCTAAAGGAATTTCGTTATTACTTGAAGTGGAAGGGGAAGAAGTCTCGCTGAGATTTCCCATAGAAAGGGGGGTATGGGAATGGAAGAAATGCCGGCAGAGAGAAGCCTCTACAGAACGCTCGAAAGAGTCGGGAAATATTTCCCGGTCCTGCTGGATAGACACCAGAACCTGGTAGCCAAACACGGTCTTTCCTCGCAAACCAGCCGGTTAATTTGACACTTTTCCTGAGAAGAAAGTTATCGGGAGGTTTGAAAAATGTAAAGTTACCCAAAAAGTTCCTGATCGATTTGACACTTACCAC
>QMZJ01000141.1 GCA_003663115.1 Candidatus Altarchaeales archaeon
AATCAAGTTAATATCAAAGCTAAATATGGAGGATTTTGGATGATAGCCTTTTGGGAGGATAACTCAGCAATCATTCAAGCTTAACGAAAAGGCTATAAAGATGATTATCGCGGAATTTAGCATAGTTCCACTGGGAACAGAAACCACATCGGTCTCCCGGTATGTAAAGGTAGCATTAAAGGAATTAAAAGAATTGGAAAAAGAGGGAGGAATTAAAATCAAGCCAGAGGCGATGGGAACCATAATAGAGGCTAAAAACTTAGAGGAGATATTTAACGCCGTGGAAAAGGCGCATGAGGCTGTATTCAGATTGGGAGTAAAAAGGCTTGTCACTGAGATAAAGATAGATGACAGAAGGGATAAAGAATCATCGATTGAGTCAAAGATCAATGCTTTGAAATGAAAGTTCTTCTATTTGTTTCATCACACTGCTCACACTGTCCAAGTGCAGAGCGCATCGTGAAGAAGATCGTACCGGAGTATTCCAGTTATGGAGTAACCTTTGAGAAAATAAGAATAAAGACGAAGAGGGGCAAGGAGCTGTCCTCTAAATTCAACATAATGGCAACACCAACGATTTTGATACTGAACGAAAGTGGAGATGAAGCAAAAAGGATCGTTGGAACCCCGGGCGAGAATTCACTGAGAAGGGGGATCGAAAAAGAGCTCGGATTGAGAAAATCGTTCTTCGACAGGATCTTCGGTAGATGAGTATGGAAACAAAGCTGTTAGAAAAATTTCTGAAGAGGGAAAATAAAATTGCGATTATTGGTGTTTCGGGTAATCCCAGAAAATGGGGTTATAAGATATATAAAAGTTTGAGATCGGCAGGATTTAATGTTTATCCCATAAATCCGAAATATACCAAGATTAATGGGGACATATGTTACCCCAACCTGGGATCCGTGTTGAAATCAGGAAAGGTGGACGTGGTGATAACTGTTGTCCCTCCCTCAGTTACTGAGCATATAGTCGAACAATGCAGGGAGCTCGGGATTGGGAGGATATGGATGCAGCCCGGTTCAGAGTCGGAGAGAGCAATAAGCCTGTGCAAGGAGAATGGGATTGACGTAATCTATAATGTTTGTTTTGTGGTTGATGGACTAAAAAAATTGATGAAGAGTAAGAATGTCCAGGATCTGTAAATGGTATGCTGTTTGTCCAATAAAGAGATTTTGCGAAGAGGGTAAACTGGAATGGAGGTGGGTGAGAGAGTACTGCAAAGGTAACTATATGAATTGTGTCAGGTATAAAATGGAGGAGGAGGGAATACCACATCCAGATAGCATGCTTCCGGATGGGAGGATCAGGGGGTCTCTGAAATGAATTTCGACGAACTTGCTGACAGATATGATTCGTGGTACAGAACGGAATTTGGTAGATATGCAGACAGATTAGAGAAGAGATTGGTTCTGAGATTTGCGGAACCAAAAAAAGGTGAAAAGGTGCTGGACGTTGGCTGTGGAACGGGAACATATGGATTGGAATTCAGTAAAATGGGTCTGGATGTAACCTGCCTGGATATGTCAAAGAGAATGCTGGATATCGCAAGGAAAAAGTCAAGGGACATGAATACAATTTTGGGAAATGCCCGGGAAATTCCATTTAAAGATAACACCTTTGATCTTATCGTTGGAATAACCCTGATAGAATTCCTCGATGAGCCCGAAAGAGCAATAAAAGAGATGAAAAGGGTACTGAAGCGGGAGGGAAGGCTTATCCTCGGTGTCCTGAACAAGTTCAGCTTGTTTGCTCTGTGTGAAAGGATAAGAAAAAATGAAACCTACGCCAATGCAAGGTTTTACAGCATCTTTGAATTGAAGAAATTCGGTGTGAAAAGATGGAATTCAACCCTGTTTGCATCTAAGAAAATGCCGGGGTTTTTACTAAATTTTCTCAGGGGCCTGGATAGAATTTTATCAGTGATCATTAAGCCATTTGGTGCATTCTTAGTTGTGGAGATAGAAAGATGATCCCTCTATGGAAGCTAAGGGATAAAACAAATCCTGTAGTCATTTCACTTATCCCTCTCCTCTTAATAGCTGCTGCTATATTTTATTATGCGACGTCTATAGAACCCTTTCAGATCAGCACTTCGCACCACAGGTTTAATCTGACTAACTCTGCTGGTTCCATAAAGGTTGTGATATTCAGCGATCTTCACGCAAAGGATGCGATGAGCATGGATTTCTTGGGGAAGGTTGTGAGAGAAATTAACTCCCATGAACCAGATATTATCTTGATTCTGGGTGATTTCATAGACTATCACGAGCATGAAATTAAATTTCTGGAACCATTGGGGGATCTGAACGCGAGCTATGGCATATATGCCGTTCTTGGAAATCACGATTACGGCTTTGGGTGGTCCAATAAAGGTTTAGCGGACAAAGTCGAGAAAAAGCTCGAGGACCTAAATATCATAGTTCTGAGAAATGAGAACAGATTGATAGATATAAATGGAACTCGGTTCTATCTCGTTGGATCAGACTCGTTATGGGCGGGAGAGGCCGACCTGGATAAAGCTATTGATGGAATTGAAGGGGATATCCCAGAAATTCTCCTGTGTCACAATCCAGATATCGTCTTGATTAATAAATCCGACAGATTCGATCTGATCCTATCGGGGCATACTCACAGAGGGCAGGTAAATTTACCTCTAATCGGTCCTCTCTATGTAAATACGAAGATAGGGGGAGCATATACAAACGGATTTTATGAGATCAACGACAGGAATATTTACATAACCAGGGGAATTGGGGGCTCCATCAGGCTCAGATTAAATTCGATACCCGAGATAGTGGTGATGGAATTTACATAGAAGGACCTTCTCTCACATGCTCCGACATGGAGCCTATTCATCCGGGCAACCCCGACGTAGAAATACGGGTTTACGACGTAGATGTAGGTGTGCATATAAGTGTGAGAACCTACGGTTCTCCCCCTTATCAACCCACCTCTCCCTTGGCCTCCGGAAATTCTTTTGGTCAAGGTTTTCTTTCTAAGAAAAGCTTGGGCCCGATGGGATCGAAATAAGTGTGAGAACCTACGG
>QMZJ01000142.1 GCA_003663115.1 Candidatus Altarchaeales archaeon
GGCACAAATTACCCATAAGTGGAACATTCGGAGATACTATTCTGCCCTGGCGAAATATGGGCAAAAAGCATCTCGAATCCATCATTTCCTCTCAGCTGTAAAGTGTTTTGCTGAAACTGGTTGGAACATCAGTTTAGGAGTGTTTATTTAGACCGAGAAGCCTAAATATTTATGTTGAATGGAGTTATTCAACAAAGCATTTTTAATTCGGGATATTTAAATTATATTCATATGGTGGTGAAAAATTGAAGATGATAAATCGTGTTGGAATCTGTGTCTGTCTGATCTTGCTCGTGCTCGCATCTGTAGCCTCCGCGGCATATATAAGGGATATAGAGATAAAACCAACATCCATAGATCCCCAGGGCAAGTTTAGCGCCATAGTGGAATTGGGTGGAACCACCTGTGGAACACAGATGAAGTTCTTTGTGGACGATAAGGAATTTGACTCAAAGAATATTGGGTGTAACCGGGATAACATAGAATCGGATGAGTGGGATTTGAGAGAGAACCCTCTTGAATGTGGTATTCATGAACTCAGGGTTGAATTACTGGATAGTGGCGAGGTTGTTCAAACTGAGATCAGAACGCTGAGAATAGGAAACGTCCCAAATATAATAATAACCCCCGAAAAACCCAGCCCCAATAAAGATATTATAATCACCTTTAAAAACAATGAGACTGGAAGACCAATACCTGATTTATATGTAAAGATCTACAGCATAAAAGATGGGCCCTCCTCTGCTGAGGAATATGTAACAGATAACGAAGGCGAGATAAAATTCATATCGGATGTTACCGGTGAGTTCAGGCTCACGATCGATGATTCAGAATATTGTGGAACTGTGAACTTCTGGGTCAAAAATCCCATGCCATTTATGGGTCCCAATCCACCGGATCCCGTTGTTGGGGAGAGGATAGGTGTCGCTGTCCCGGGGGGTGTGGGTGTAAAGTACATCGACTCTGAGGGTAAGGTCCATCCGCTGAGGAACCTTGGTGGAGGGGTTAACTTTACCATTAATAAGGCCGGAAACTATACACTGATAGCGGGGGACCTGAGCACGAGATACTGGAAAGTCACAAAGAAGTTTACCGTCTCGGAGAAGGCCAGAATGAATGTTGAGATAATACCAGAAAAGGCCGTTGTTGATAAGGTTCTCCTATTAAAGGTAACATCCAGGGGAGAGCCCGTAGAGAATGCCAGGGTTAAAATAACGAGGCCCATAGGTGGTTCTGAGGAATTCTTGACAAATCCCCGGGGGGAGGTTAGATTTACCCCAGAATCCGTTGGAGAATATCATTATAAGGTCGAGAAAACCAGATATACGACAATAGAGAACGACTTCGAAGCATATAATTCTATGGATATAGAGATAACGCCAGATGAGCCGATTACAGATCAGGATGTTACATTGAATGTTACAAATCAACTGGGCGACAGAGTAGATAATGCTATAATATATATCGAAGATGAAAGCGGCGTTTTGGTAAGCGGAAAGACAGATATCGGCGGCACATTTAAATTCAGACTCCTGGAACCCAAGGAATACACACTGAAGATTCAGAAAGAGGGTTACTGGAATTTCGAAGAAAAAATGAGGATCTATGGGGTAATTTCAATAGAGCTATATCCAGAAGAGATCGAGATCGGTGATGTCACCAGTATATCCGTATTAGATAAGCAAGGAGACGAGATATCCGCAGATGTAACCGTGACCAAACCGGACGGCAGAACGGAAACAATAGATGGTAAAACATATGCTCCGGGAGAGATAGGTGATCACGAGATAAAAGCCACTAAGAAGGGTTATAGATCAGTTACCAAGACGCTGAAGGTCAATCCTCATCCCCTGGATATAACCGAAGAGGTGGATGGGGACAGGGTCATAATAAGGGTAAGCAGCCATAACGAACCGGTTTCAGGGATAACTTTCGTGATTAAGACCCCGACCGAAGAAAAACAGGTTGTTACGGATGAAAATGGCATTATAACGGCAACCATAGAGAGGGAAGGAAATATCACGATCAGTGCAAATACCATCGATATAAATAGGAACTATGAGAGTAAAACAATAACAAAGAGGATAGTAAAGGAATATAATTATGCCTTATTGATCCTGCCAGTACTCTTCATAGTTGTAATTGCTTTCGTCACGATTCTCATCATAGATCACCTTCACAGAGAGAAGGGTAAGATCAAGAAGGGGGGGCTATTTAAGAAAGGTAAAAAGAAGAGCATGATCGAGAGGAGTACTCAATCCTCATTATCCCGGCTTTAACCTTTCCTTTTTATCCGAGTAAATTAGATGGTAAATTAGCGAGAGTGAAATTAAAGACCTCAAGAATTGGTTCACTGGAATATTCCTTTGATCTGTTATTTGAATTTTCATGGTTCGTGGCATATCCTGTATTTAAATACTGGGCATGGCAGCAAAAATCATAATGCAGAATTAATTATTTTTCAGTGCCATAATGTGGAAAGATGGAACTGCATCCAAATGAGATAAAAATTTTGAAGGTCCTGAAGAAGAGATCTCGGGTAGATGAGATCGCTGAAAAGGCTCAGTTGGATTTAGATGCGGTAAATAGAACCCTCTCATGGCTCTCTACGAAAGGTTTAGTAAAAATTGAGGAGAGGGTTATTGAGGAGGTCTCTCTTGGAAAGGAAGGAAAAATCTATGTAGAGGAGGGCCTGCCCGAGAGGAGAATCATCAAGATAATTGGTGAGCATGGCGATTTTCAACAGCTTACCGGGAAGCTGAGTGATGAGGAGATCGCAATCGGACTTGGCTGGCTTAAAAGAAAGAAATTAGGTGTGCTCAGTAGGGGAAAGATAGAGATTCTAAAAAAAGAAAAAACAGGGGATGAAAAGCTTCTTGAACTGCTGAAGAAGAAGGGAAAGATAGAGGTGGCAGATCTAACCCCCGAGTTGAAAGAGGGCCTCCAGCTTCTGAAGGGAAGAAAGGATGTGGTCAAGATCTCGGAGAGGAGGAGGTTGTGGGCGATACCTACGGAGAAGGGTCTAAAAGCAGGTAAAATTGCCAA
>QMZJ01000143.1 GCA_003663115.1 Candidatus Altarchaeales archaeon
AAGAGAGGCACCCTCGCACGTGGGCAGTAATATAGAGAAATTCAAATTTTTAGACGCTCTTAGGGAATTGATGAGAATTGCCCACTTTGGAAATGAATACTTCCAGAAGAAGGAGCCATGGAAAAATGAGAATTCCACTACCCTGTATCTGTGTGCAAATCTGACCAGAACCCTGGCGATATTAATGGCTCCGTTCCTGCCATATTCTGCCGAGAGGGTCTGGAGGATGTTGAATCTAAAGGGCTCTGTTTTGGACGAACCCTGGGACAGCGCGGGGGAGCTCGATGTTAGAGAGGGACATGAGCTCGGTGAAGTTGAACTGTTGTATAAAAAGATCGAGGATGAGAAGATAGAGGCATTTGAAAACAAGGTTCTGAAAACGAGCGAGAGAATAAATCAGATTGAATTCTCTGAATTTGAAAAACTGGATCTGAGGATCGGTAAGATAAAGGAGATCAGGGATCATCCAAGGGCAGAGAAGCTTTACCTGCTGAAGGTCGATATGGGGGAGGGTGATGTTAGGCAATTAGTTGCGGGGATTAAGAAGGTATATAAGAAAGAGGAGCTGATGGGAAGACAGGTTGTGGTCATCGCAAATCTAAAACCCAGAGAGATAAGGGGTGAGAGATCCGAGGGGATGATTTTGGCGGCAGATATTAATGGTAAACCAGTCCTCTTGATGCCCGATAAAAAGGTCAGGGTTGGCGCCAGGGTTAAATGAGATCCATGAGTTATCCTTTGTTTGGTGGCCTATGAACTATGACGTCATAGTTGTGGGGGCCGGTCCGGGAGGGTCGACGGCTGCGAGGCAATGTGCCCTGAATGGTCTAAGAACCTTATTACTTGAAAAAGAGAAACTGCCGAGATACAAGCCCTGTGGAGGGGGTGTTACTTCAAAGACAGTCTCTCTGCTGGATTTCAAAATCGAGGAAAAATTGATAGAGAGGGAATGTTACGGTGTGCGATTCCACTATCGCAGTCGTGAGATTGAGGTTAAAATGCCCTTCAGGATAGCGATCCTTACCTCCAGAGATGAATTTGATATGTATCTCGCAGAAAAGGCCATGGACGCGGGTGCTGAACTGAGAGATTCCGAACGGGTTAGATCGTTAGATTTAAGGAAGGACGGCGTAAATATTAAAACAGATAATAGTAGGTATAAAGCATCCGCAGTGATCGGTGCGGATGGCATCAATAGCATCATATCCAGATATGTGCGGGGAAGATTCAAACCCACAGAACTCGCGCTTGGCTTGGAGGCAGAAATACCAGTCAATGCAGAGAATATAGAAGATCCGGATATGATAAGTGCCTATTTCGGATATGCTCCCCGGGGCTATGGCTGGGTATTCCCCAAGAGAGAACACCTCTCTGTGGGGATTGGCGGGGTATTATCGGGATTCAGGAATCCGGGGAATGTATTTACAAATTTTCTAAGGAGGTTAAACCTCAATACAGATGTAAAATATCATGCACATCTGCTCCCATTTGGTGGTTATGATAGGACAGCATACTCGGATAGAATTCTCCTAGTTGGAGATGCAGCTGGTTTTGTTGACCCCCTCATCGGAGAGGGCATATCATATGCGATAAATTCGGGGAGGATAGCCGCCGATGTTATGGTAAATGCACATGAGAGAGGTGATCTTTCAAAGACGGGATTAAAGGAGTATGGTACTATGTGTCATGATGCCTTCGGCAGATACCTAAAAGATGCACTGAGAGTATCCCAGCTTGCATATAAACATCCAGAGATATTTGTCAAGATGCTTGTCTCCAACAGATCCCTGGTCAATAAAACCCTTGAGGTTTCGGCCGGGAGGATAACCTATCGGGAATACAGGAGGTGGGTTCTGGTCAGGGTACCCTATTACTGTATCAGAAGCATATTTTTATGAAAAATGAAAGTCCTAGACACCTCAGGAATACTGCGTTCAGACCTCGATTTTTCCAAGAATAAGTATATTATTACAAATTCCGTTCTTTCAGAGTTATTGGACGAATCGGCACGAGTTGCCGTAGAGGCGGCCCTCAAATCGAAGAGCATTATTCTTGCTGAACCACGCGAAGATTTTCTGAAGAAAGTAAAGGAAGCGGCTGTAAAAACGGGCGACATTTCTGAGATGTCGTCCACCGACCTTGATATTCTGGCTGTTGCTCTTGAGAGGAATCTTGTAGTAATAAGTGACGATTACAGGGTTCAGAATGTTGCCTCTGCCCTGGGCATTGAATTTGAAACCACTATCCACGAGGGAATTAAGCATAAACTTAAGTGGTTTAAGGTATGTGAGGGTTGCGGCAGGAGATATCCCATGGAATCCGATCTATGTGAGATTTGCGGCTCACGATTGAAGAAAAGGGCCATGAGATTGTAATTTCTGTATTATTTTAGATTCTATTCAATAGATTTAACGGAGGTGATATGAATGAAAAAAGGTAAAGAGGGAACGGGGAAATCCACATCGAAGGGTAAAGTGATAAGGATAAACGATCGGGATTTTGAAATCATTGGTGAAAACAGGTTCACTGCAAGGATTTTCGAGGCGATAGCTGCAAGGAGTGGGATTATAATGAATGCCCTGGACGAAGCGAGAATTGCTTCATTTGAGAAGGAAAAGGTAGAAAAACCGGTTTATAAGCACACGATCTTTCTGGGCAGGGATGATGAAGGTCACAACCTGAGGGCTGCGATTGCGGTGTTTCCCAATTCCGTTGTTATTCAAACGCTGAGGGAGATTGCGGTTAATGAATCTTATTAATTTATTACTGTTGAATTCAATATAATAATGCCTCCTGGCGAAGGCTGCCTTGATCGATGAGAGGTAGTGCAAGATGGAGGCAACACTGCGCCGTTAAGCGGCCTTTGTATGATGGATCGCAAGATCCCGAGGGAGTGATGCCCCTCGAGGAGTTGTTCTCCAAGGATGAGTACAAACCAACCCCGGCGCAGGACACTCAAGCTTTTCTTTAAGTGTGGCTAAGCGACCGGAGGGAGCGCATGCCACACCCGCATGT
>QMZJ01000144.1 GCA_003663115.1 Candidatus Altarchaeales archaeon
GTCCCTCAGATTTGTATTCCGCCATCCCCCGCGTAATCTGTGTGTTTATGGCGAGGTCCTTTAACGGGATCTCCCCGGTTTTTATATTTCGAATGACATCTTTGACGATACCCGCTGCCTTCTCGGGGTTTCTATCCTTTAAGAGAGCATCTAAAACCTTCTCCTGCGTATCCTTAGCGATATTTGCCCAGTCCCTCCTTTTCGTTTCCAGGCCCTTCACAATCAATTTTCCTCTTTCATCGATCAGAGCATATCTCTTTTTTGTTATAAATATCCCCCTTGGATAGAAGCCCTCAAATTCGAGCTCCATGGCCTCGGGAAGCTCAGAGTTAATTTTATCCAAAAAGCGTTCGGCGTTTTTCATTATCTCCTTTCTATCGGTAATATCGGGTTTTATGAGGTATACTGAATCGGTGTCTCCATAGATAACATCAAATCCGAATTTTGGAACAGTATCTATTGTATGGAGGATATATTTCCTCCCGAGGGCCGTTATGGATTCGGCACATTCCCTGCAGTACCACCTCGCCCTGGGAAACCCAAAGTAACCATACATCGAATTAGCCAGCAATTTCAGGGCCTGTTGCTCCACCTCGAGGAACCTTCTCCTCTCGGGGTTTTTTTCATTTTTCAACCTTTTCTTTACCTCAATTCTCCGTTGAACCAGCTCGTTGAGGGTTTCCGGGATGAAGCCCCTTTTCTTCTTGCAGAAATAATGCCCCGTCGGAGATCTGTATGAATCCTCTGGACAGCATTCGCAGTCTATGGTTGAGGGGTCTATGTTATGAGAGATAATTATGCTCGGATACAATGACCTGAAGTCGAATAGAAGGATATTATCATAAATCCCCTTTTTCGGTTCTACCACATATGCACCAACATAGGTCCTTCTCTGTCTCTCATTTACCACCATATCGGATGGTCTATTGGGTACAAGGATGTTCTTTTCAAAAGCCCTTTTAATCAGCAAGGACTCGACCCTCTGCCCGGAACCCGCCCTTGAAGATTGATAGATCAATTCTCTGGTTATTCTGGAAATTTCGTAATGTAATGGCAACAGGGTGATTGCGATCTCCAGGGTTGATTCCGCATCGCTCATTGCATATTCAATGATATCCTTAAATTTTCCCTTTTCTGGATTATCCCATATGCTCGCCATCTCGCCTACCCTGATATCCTTCTTCTCTCTTCCGGTTATCTCCAAGTATACATCCTCCAGGGTGTATCTCGACAGATTAAAGATCTGCCTGCAGACGGGATACATATCTATATGTGGTCTTCCCGTCACCCTGGCGCCCAGGTTCATACCTCGCCTCTCCAGTCTCACGGGGCTTCCATCCACGCCCAGAGATACGGGAATTCCATGTTTTTCAGCCCTCTCCTTCAGATATGGAAAGTCAAAATTGTCTCCATTATAGGTGACTATTATATCGATCTCCCGTTCTCTTATGGTATCTATGAATCTCCTTATTATCTCCCTTTCGTCCTTCAGAACCTCCATATAATCCAGATTCAGGTTCTCTACCGTTTTATATGTCCATACCCTCCTGAGCCCCCGATTGTCGGCATAGCTTATGATTATTATCGGATCTCTGTCTGCCTTCGGCTCCCCCCTGGGATTGTAGACCTCCATGTCAAAGGCGGCAATCCTGAGATCGAGACTTTCACAGTCCTGCATCGGGATTAAGCCGGAGTCTATTAGATATCTCTCGGCAAAGGGTATGTGGGCCTCTCTCACCTCCTTGCACTCCTCCAATTCCTTGATCAAACCCCGCAGGTTCGGGACATCCTTCGGCTGATTTACCATCACCTTCAGAACCTCGATCTCCCGGCCCCTTTCGATCATTCTCTTTATTTCAACGTTAGTGACATTCCTCAGTTCTCTGATCTTCTTCTGCAATTTTTTTAAGCTGTGTTCCCTTGGAAGAACGTACATATAGGGCCGAAAATCAGTAACTTCTTGAATCTCCCTTCCCTTTTCTGTTTTGTAGAACAGCCTCACTATGGCCTTTTCCCCCCTGGTTATGTAATCGGCATCGAGAAGCGCCTTTTTCATCCTTTAATTAATAGAACAGATCAATAAAACTGGAAAGAGCACCTATTTTTCAATAAGTCTCGCAAATGTCAGAAAGCCCGTGTGGCCCAAAACTCTGGAATATGGACGGACAACCTTCATATCCCAGTTTCTTAGCAGACATTCAACCGTCTCCGATTGAAAACCAGTCAATGCGTCGTAAAATTTCTTGCTCTGCTCGATACTTGGGGAATAGGAGACGAGAAATCCACCAACCTTCAATGCCTCCTTTGCGTGCTCAACAACCCTCCATGGCTCCGCCAAATCCAGTGTAATTAAATCCAGATTTCTTTCGTCAATTCCGTCATAGATGTTCTTCGACTTTATTTCAATATTCCTCAAATTGCTTTTCTGGAAATTTTCCCTCGCGATCTCTGCGAAATCCTCGCGAATTTCATACGTAACCAATTTTTCCGGACTTACGATATTTGCCAGAAACATTGCCAGTATCCCGGATCCCGTGCCGGCATCAACAACCCTGCTCCCCGAACGGATTCCCGTGTAACCTGCAATTAGTGCGCAATCCTTCAGGGTAATCGTCTGAGGACCCCTCTTCGCCTTCCTAATAAAATCCAGTATCCCCGGCTCTAATAGAAAAAATCTCCTTCTGGTGTGGCTTTCTATCGTTTTGCCAACATTCTCTTTTCGCAGTTTCTCAGCCTTAATCACCCCATAATTCGTGTGAACGTCCGATGTTCCCTTTACAAGATACTCTCTGCCTTTTTCATCTATGAGCAGGTACATCTTTTTTTATTAATAAAATTAGAATAGAGTTAATAATGTCGAAATGGAAAAGAAGATATCCCAGATGTCGAGGGAGGAGTTATTGAATTTTAGCGAGCAGAGAATCTTTTCCTTGGGTTTAAGGGACCTGGCATCCGCCCTTTCCTATGAGAATATGCGATACGGACTTGGAA
>QMZJ01000145.1 GCA_003663115.1 Candidatus Altarchaeales archaeon
CGCAGAGATGGAGAGGAGATAGTCCTGACACTCACACCAACTGATGTGCAGAAATATCTGAGAAAGATTGAGGAGAATGAAGAGGAGTGATTCCTTCTCCTCCTACATTTTTTTTACTCTTTTGAATAGGAGGTGATATCATGTTTGAAGTGGAAAGAAAGAGATTTGAGAATATGGTAAGAGCAATGAGTGTGGACGGCACTATCAGAGTGATTGAGATGGTTCTGAAGCCAACATACATGTATGCAGCAAATATGGACGATGCAAATATCATTATGAGTTATGGAAAGTTTCCCAAGCATTTCTTTGTAAGATATGATATCAAAGATGCAACAGATATCACACTTGATGTGGAGAGAGTTTCAAAGATTCTAAAGAATATGAAGGGTGATATCATTAAGGTAACAAAGGAGGATAATGAATTGCGGCTTTCTACAGAGAAGGAGAAGGAGAGCATTCCAATGATGGAGCGAGGAGAGCCTAAGATTCCAAGTTTTGTGGAATTTGATGAGAATGATAATCTGAAGATTAATCTCCATCCCACAGTAAGGGCAAGAGTGCCGGTATTGAGGAAGGAGCTTGAAAGTCTTGGGATTGAGCGAACGGCATTCATAGTGGATGGAGGAAAACTATATGTTGAGCAGAGGAGTGAGGATGGATACAAGTTCTCAACGAAAGTTGCTGAGGTAGGTAATACTGAAAATGGCAGTCATATGTTTGACACCAACTATCTTAAAAAGATTTTCAGCTCAGTGATTATGAGTGAGGTTGTAATACTCCTCGGTAAGGATTGTCCTCTCATTATTGTTGATAAAACAAGCGACTACACAATCAATTTCTTCCTCGCAAGATTGGTAATGGGTGAGGAGATTGAGGAAGGAGTAGAAGAGGGTATTGTGGAGGAGGATGATATCATTGAGGAAGAAGGAGTTATTTAGGGAGAAGATAAAGGAAGGAGTTAGACTCATCATAGAGGGTCTTGGATATAGCTTGGATGATGAGAATTTCAGAGCTACGCCAAGGAGAGTTGCGGATATGCTTGAGGAGTTCATTCTTGGCAATAGATATGAGGAGGAGCCTGTGCGCTTCACACAACAAAGTGATTTGGTGATTGTCAGTGATATCAAATCCTTCTCTTTCTGCCCTCATCATCTCCTCCCGGTCATTTATAACACATCAATTGCCTACATCCCGAAGGGAAAGGTTGTTGGTGTGTCAAAACCTGTAAGAGTAGTATATGACGCAACATCGCAATTCATATTACAGGAGGATGCAACAGAACTGATTGCAGAAAATCTAATCAAACTCACAGATTCAAATGATGTAATGGTAGTGGTAAGAGGGGAGCATTTTTGCATGAGAATGAGGGGCGTGAAGGCAAATGCTGTTGTGATAACATCTGCTGTGCGCGGAGCATTTAAAGAGAACTTCATGTTAAGGCATGAAACTTTGAGGTTGATGGAGGGGTGATAAATGTCATGAATGTGGAGGTCTATTATGGTGAAGAAAGACGAGGATGTGGATATAGGAAGATATCAAGAGAGGGAAAGGTTTTCTATTATTTGTGTGGAAGTGGAATTTCAGCACCTTGTGACAGACTGCCATTCAGATTGCAAGTTTGCCCAGTTTGTGGAAATGGACTAAAATTTCATAGAGGATTTCAATGGATAGATTGGCATAGATATGCAGGAGATCACAATGAATGTGAGTGTGATGAGTATTGTTATATATGTCATCCAAATAATGAAAGATATGGATTGATGTGGGTAGGAGAGCGATTTTATTCACCACAGTCCTTCACTCTTGAGGCAGAGAAATTAGGTGTGAGTAAGCTCATTGCATCAATTCCGAAAGGATTAGAGGTTGGAAAGACAAAAGTCCTATTGGCACACAGGAAAGCATGGAAAAACAAGGAGCCAGCGATTTTCTATGCTTTCGTTGTGAGAAGGGTTGAAGTGTTAGTGAGGGTTGAAGATTTGAGCAAGGATTGGGTAAAGAGATTGAGAAAGAAGGGTGTTGTTGTGATTGCCGCATATAAGGGCGAGAGATGTATGCAAAAGAAGTTGGAGGTGTGAAAGATGAAGGGTAGGGTTGTTGAAATCTTCTCATCTTTTCAAGGTGAAGGTTTGATTGCTGGGAAAAGGCAAATCTTCATTAGGTTTACAGGATGCAATCTAAATTGCAATTACTGTGATACGAGATATGCAAGAGCAGGTGGTAAGTGGATGGATACTGATGAGGTTATTGATGATGTTCTGAGGAGAGTGAGTAATGATTTGCATAGCATTTCATTCACAGGGGGAGAGCCTCTATTACAACATAGATTTGTAGGTGAGATTGCGCAGAGATTAAAGGAATATGGCTTTCTTACTTATCTTGAGACTAATGGCACATTTCCGACAAGGTTGCAAGAAGTTGCAGGAGTATTTGATTTTGCAGCAATTGATATCAAACTCCCATCTCATTTTCAGGATATGACTATTGAGAGATATGAGCAAATTCTGAATAGGGAGTTATGTAGCATTCTGGTCAGCTATGACGAAGGAATCATGACATTTGTTAAGATGGTCATTTCTCGGAACACTACCTATGTTGAGGTTGAGGAAGTATGTCAAGAGTTGAAGGATGAAGTAGATGGTAGAGTGATACCAGTCATCCTTCAGCCTTGCACAGCAATCAATGGAGTCAATGAACCGACATTTGAGCAGTTGGTGAAGATGTCGGAGATTGCATCATCCTACATCAGAAGTGTGTATGTGCTTCCGCAAATCCACAGATGCATGGGTTGGAGGTGATGAATATGGTGAGGTGTGATTTGTGCGGTGGAGAGATGTGTGTGGAGAAGAGGGATATGAAATTTTCAGTGATAAGATTTAAATGCAAGAGTTGTGATAGAGAGATTGAGGTGGATTGGATAAGAA
>QMZJ01000146.1 GCA_003663115.1 Candidatus Altarchaeales archaeon
ACTCCTTCCAAAGTAGAACGTCTTGCAATGGCTCATGAAGTCTTCGGAATGATAGGCACGAAAGCGATAGTAAAGCTTGCAAACAATTACGATACCTTAGAGAAACACATCAAAGACGCTCAAAATGACATGGTTTATAACATTACTCTCGAACGAGAATATGCGAAGACGCTTGACACCACGGCTGCTAAAATGCAAATGTTAGACAACGCAATAGAGAGGCAAAGAATCATCTTAGGGGAAAAACTTGCTCCTGTATTCTTCAAGATGAAGGAACTTACGCTTGCATTCTTCAAAGCTTTAGCAGGACCAGAGCCAGTTGAGTATGGGAACATTGTAGTGTCTCTTGGTGAAAACTTGGAAAGATTGTTAGTACCAAGTGAATCTCTATTAGCTATTTCAGACAAGCAAATTTCTTTTTATGAACAATCATTAGAAGACATGCCACATTTGATAGCCTATGAAGACGCCTTTGCTAAAGCCATAAACGCAACGTCCCAATATGAGTTCGTGGGATACACTCTTGCGAAACAGAGGTATGAAGAAATTAAGAGGAATAGACGTACTGTTGAAGAGTCGAGTAGAAATTGGAAATTTCATGCTAAAGCAATGATGGAAGATGCTGCCTTCACTGGAAGTTCTGCTATTCAACACCTGTACCTCAATAAGGTCATGCAAGGCACAATTCACTTTGTGTCACGTTATGAAACCGGAATTAAAGGACTGAACAAAGCTAAAGATACGCTCTTAGGTTTAACACTAAAAGGTTTGGGCATTCAAGAAGCTTGGGATAACGCTCTGATGCAAGAGATCAAAAATATCGAAAAGGATGTTAAGGCTCATCACGGTTCTGCTGTGGAATTTCTTGCAAGGGCTGACGCTGTTAAAGAAGGCGCTTTTTCCCAAATAGTGTTCAACGATGCTATGAATAGAGGAATGCGAGTGCTCGCTAAATACTCTCCGTACATGAAGCGTGCTGTTGCTCTTGCAGGTTCTCTAACTAAAACGCTTATTGAAGAAGGTGTAGCCTCAACTGAACTTAAGAATGTATGGGAAAAATTGGGAGAGTTGTTAGAAGAACGGTTAGAATTAGCCACTGAGTTGTCCCAAGTTGAACTCCAATGGAATGCCACTACGGAACATAAAGCAGACCTTGAAGCCGAAATCACTAAGATTTGGGAAGATCAACTGGAAGTAATTAGTAAGCTCTTAGAAGGTAGCGATAATTTAGCTCAGTCTTATTTTACTATCAATGACGCTCTTCAATATTTGAATGGTCAGTATCCCACATTCGAGTCCCTCACAAGAGGTATTCTTGCATCCGTAGAGGGAGCGATAGTTCCTATCAAAGCTCTTGATTTGGGTATAATAAAATTGGGAGATATTCTTCCGTCTAAGTACTTTAAGCCTCTCGACATCTTACTCCAAAAGCATGCAAAGGTGGTTGAGAGCTATGATGAATTAAACGCCGCTGAACTTCAATATGGCGCAGGTAGTGAAGAAGTAATAAGAGCACGGGCTAAGGCTCAAGAAGCTGTTAATGACTACAGTAAGAGTCTTACTGAATACGCACCACTTTTGACAGAACTTAATAAGAAGGAAAAGGAATGGGGGCTAACAGAAAGTAAACGCTATATGCAAATAAAGGATATGGCTATCCTCTCGAAAGATGAATTAGATACATACAAAAAAGCTATTGACTCTTCTTCTCAATACTATAGTAACTTAGATCGCATGAGAGAAATTAGAGAAGAAATAGCTGATTTAACTCAACTGCAAACCAAAGCTGAAAGATTGTGGCAAGATGCCTCCAAGGATTCTACGAACGACCTTGAAGCATATAATAGAGTTCTTGATATGGTGGGAATCACGGAGGAAAAAGAAAGAGAAACTGCTCTAAAGCGAATGCAAGAGATAATGGCAAGCGATCGCCCACTCGAGGAGCGTAACAGACTACTCGTAGATTATATTGCAGGACTCCTAACCGTTGTAGAAAAGAAAGAAAGATTAGCTTCGGTGGATGCAGAGATAAACAAGTTAAGAGCTGAGGGTAATAGATTGTTATATGAGAATCTTCAAACTTTGGCTAGTGTGGGATATATATCTGGAAAGACAGCAGACGATCTCAAACTTCTTGTTAACGCTGCTCAGGACGTGTCACAGATCTCAAAAGAAGATAAGGCTGCCCTTAAAGATATGGTTCTGTCTTTCATCTATGCTGGAGTTAGTACGGGAACACTTGACAAGCAAATGCAAACTCTTGGAGAAACGCTAAGAGGGTTTGGTTTTTCGTTCCAATACATTCCCGACAATGCAGAAACAGCTATGGATGAAACCAGATTGATTATCAAGGACGCTATGGGCGGAATAGTCATTGACACCGCAAAGGATTTCCAAGACATAAAAACTATGATAAATGAATTGCCAGAGGACACAAAGGAAAACTTAGCAAAAGGAGTAGAAAAGTGGGGAACTTTATTTGAAAAGGAAAGAATTCTTAACATTGCATTCAGTGCCCCCATGGAGGACGTATTTAGGAATCAATTAGTGGTGTTAGACAAAATAAGGAGTAACACAGACTCGATGGTACAAAAAGGGATTAGGGTGACTCAGGTGAAGTCAATGCACACTGGTGGTAAAGTAGAGTATACGGGGCTGCACTTGCTTCACAAGGGTGAAATTGTTATTCCTGAAAAGATAGTCCGACAGCTTAATGTCCTAAAGTCCGCTGTGAGAAACAATATCAAGACTCCTATCATAAATTCGCATGAGACATTCATAGATGGCGTACAACGCAATTTTGTAGAGAAGGTCAATACAAATATCATGGAAAGAACATTTAGCACCATATCTTCATATTTGCGCTCTAATGAAATTTATGAAACCAACCGAGAAATCCTTAAAGAG
>QMZJ01000147.1 GCA_003663115.1 Candidatus Altarchaeales archaeon
CCCCCACATTTGAGGATACATCTATCCTGCCGTTATGCTTTTCTATTATCTTATATACTATTGAAAGCCCTAAACCCGTCCCTTCTCCCACATCCTTTGTTGTAAAAAATGGGTCAAATATCTTATTGATATTCTCTTTGGGTATGCCACAGCCGTTATCTATTACCTGAGCCACTACGGATTTATCCTCTTGATACGTTCTGATAATTATCTCGCCCGCCTTCCTTATCTTTTTTATCGCATCCCTAGCATTTAATATTAAATTTGTGAATACCTGTTGTAATTCGTTGGCATTTCCCTCTATATTTGGTACCTTAGTATATTCTTTTTTGACCTTTATATTTTCATTATTGAGCTGGTGTTGAAGTAGATTACATGCATCATTGATAACATCATTTAGATTTATCGACTTAAACTCATCCAATTCGGGTTTTCTCGAGTATTTTAATAATGTAGTGACGATATCCCTGCACCTTCTGGTACCATCTTCGATAAGTTTAAGAGATTCTCTTTGATTTGGATCTTTGACCTCCATGAGCAACATCTGGGTATTGGTTAGAATAGCACCCAAGGGATTATTTATCTCGTGTGCGATCCCCCCGGCCAGGGTACCTATTGTGGCCATCTTAGCTGACTGTATCAGTTGATTCTGAGCCTCTTCCAATTGCCTGGTACGCTCTTCTACCTTCTCCTCCAAGTGCAAATTAAGTCTCACCAGCTCGTCCTTTGCCTCCGCTAACTCAAGAATCATCTCATTAAAGGTATCGGCCAGCTCCCCGATCTCTGTCTTTGATTTGGTTTCGATTTTCACATTCAGGTTTCCTTTTCCGATCTCTCTGCAGGCCTCGGTAACCTTCTTTAGGGGATCAATAATGACCTCTTTTGAGGTTAAAAACAGGGTAAGAAGCACTGCTGCAATTCCCCCCAACGAAAAAGAGATATCTCTAATCAACATTACTCTTATTGCCTCTTCTACCCTTTTTAGGGTGAACCCCACCCAGATGGTTTTATCCTGATGTCCGGGATAGATAATTAATTTTATCTTCTCCCCCTCAAAGTCCTGATCCTTCACTATCTTCTTTCCACTCTTGATCACTCTATAGATATCTGGCTCTTTGATAATCTTCCCCCATTCCCCCTTAATACTGCTCTTATAGATAGTTCCATCCGAGCTGACTACTCGAATGTATTTTACATCCTCAAATTTGCTCATCTCCTCGATGAAGGCTCTCTCCATTCCCGGCACCAAAGCCAGTCTATAGACCCAGAGGGGGGAGGTCATGGTCTCGTCTATGATCTCTGCCAGATGGGTCTTCTCCTCTATCGCCGCTTTAATCATGTCTTCCCTGTGCCGGGTTACAGAGATATAGATAGACACAATGTTAATCAGGAGCATGATAGATATAATTCCCAAAATAACATTGTATAGCGAGTATTTTTTCATCGTTCAATCTATTATTCTTCCGGAGTAATTGAAGAACTATGAGCAGCAGGGACTACGTTGATAACGATATTTGATATTTCCCTTACTTTTTCATCGTCCACACCCAGCTCCAACATTTCAGTTTTGGAGATTCTGCTCCCCTGACCCAGAGCTAAGATCTTATAAGCCGGGAGTTTCGACTTCAGCCAGATTCCCAATTCATAGGGTGTAATAAAAATCGGGTCAAAGAGATCACCCCATTTTCTGATATCGTGAAATGTCATAGTGTCAAAATGACCGTGAGTGATCAGAATTAGATCTATATCCTTCAGTTGAACCAGCTCTCGATATTTCGCTGGAAAATCGGGGTTGTATTTGACCTCTGGATCGACCAAGATCCTCGTTCCATTTGGGGTTTCAAATAACCAATGATTGTGACCCAGCCACTCTACTTTAATTCCCAATACCTCCTTCTCTTCCCCAACCTCAAATTCTAGGTATTTATCCTCCAGATCGTATTTCTTTAGTTCCTCAAGGAATTGTTTGGTGTCCTGAGTCAGCTCGGGGAAGCTACCATATCGGGTGGGCACGACGTAGGTAGAAGGTCTAACCAAGCTGGTTGCATAGGCAGCCGCTCTGGGGTCTGTGGTGTATATATTTCCGATGGGTAAAAAAGCCACATCCGGTTTGTAGTAGTCTCCTATTAATCTCAGATCGGAACTCAACCCGGTATCGCCGGAAAAATAAAACTTGACCCCATTTTCAAACTCGATCACATAGCCCACCGCCTCCCCACCGTAGATATAAGGGGCCATCCCTTTATTTAATAACTTGGTTTCCCATTCTAGTTTCTTGATTCTGTACTCTAAATCTACTATGTTCTGGGTTGATTCTTCAGAATTGGATCTGGTCAGGTAGATCCCCACTAAGGGGATTATAGCTGCTGCCGCTATTGCCATCAAAACCAAGAAAACACTTTTTTTCTTCATTTAGTGATTACCTTAAATACGGAGAGGGATGCATCCTCGAAACTGGCAACATAGACATATCCCCCCGATACGTCTACTGACCAAGCTCCCTTTAAGAAATTGGGTGCGCCAGCCCCATGGATGGTATCCACCAGGGTGGGGTCTGATGGATCAGAAACGTCAAACACGGAAAGGGCATTATCTCTGGCGGAGGTAACATAAGCATAGCCCCCAGAGACATCGATCCAGCTTGCCCCTTCGAGGTAGCTGGGGGACCCAATACAATGAACATTCCCGACATAAAGTGGAGCTGTGGGATCAGAGATATCAAAGATGGTCAGGGAATTATCATACATTGCCACTACATAGGCATACTTTCCATCCACGGTAACCCCAGTTGCCCCATCCAGGAAATTGGGGTAACCGGCCCCTCTGGCGGTAGCAATGTGCTTTGGATTGGTGGGATCATGGAGATCCATCACCGACAGGGCATCGTCTCCAGCGGTAGCTATATA
>QMZJ01000148.1 GCA_003663115.1 Candidatus Altarchaeales archaeon
GGGGATTTCTCTGAGCCGGTGACCCAGAACACCCTAAGGGTTACGCATGTATTCTGGGCCCTGGATGCAAAACTGGCGGATAGAAGACATTTCCCTTCTATTAACTGGCTCACCTCCTATTCCCTGTATACCGAAGACTTAGATGAATGGTTCAAGGAAAATGTTGCCGAGAACTGGACAAATCTAAGAACCGAGGCCATGATCATTCTGCAGAAGGAGTCCGAGTTGATGGAGATAGTCCAGTTAGTGGGTCCCGATGCGCTACCCGATAGAGAGAGGATTATACTGGACATAGCCAGAATGATAAGGGAAGACTTCCTTCAACAGAATGCATTTCACGAAGTCGATACCTACTGCTCCCTCCAGAAGCAGTATAAAATGCTCAGCACGATCCTCAGATTCTATGAGAGGGCAATGATTGCGGTGGAGAGGGGCATGGAGCCAAATGAGATCACCAAGCTGGATGTTATAGACGATATAGCCAGGATGAAATTTATACCGGAAGAAAAGTTTGATGATGAATTTAATAGGATCAATAAGAAGATAGATGCGCAACTGGAAGGGGGTCAAAATGGTAGTTAAAGAATATATGAGTGTGGTAGAGGTCTCTGGACCCTTGATGATAGTGGATAACGTGAGTAATGTCAGTTACGGCGAAGTGGTAGAGATAGAAACTGCAAATGGCGAGCGAAAAACGGGGCAGGTCCTGGATGCTATGGAGAATAAGGCAATAGTCCAGGTATTTGAGGGGACATCTGGTTTAGACACCGAGGGAACCAGGGCAAGGTTCCTGGGAGAAACTATGAAGATCTCGGTCTCCACAGATATGCTGGGAAGGATGTTTGACGGTGCAGGCAGACCCATAGACAATAAGCCCGAGATAATCCCGGAGGACAGGAGGAATATTGAGGGCTGTCCGATGAATCCATCGGCCAGGGACTTTCCCAGAGAATTTATTCAGACGGGAATCAGCTCTATAGATGGGATGAACACCCTGGTAAGGGGACAGAAACTACCCATCTTCAGTTGCGCTGGTCTTCCGCATAATGAACTGGCAGCTCAAATAGCCAGACAGGCAAAAGTTCTGGGGGAGGAAGAGGAGTTTGCGATAATATTTGCGGCCATGGGGATAACCGCGGGGGAATACCACTTCTTCAGGAAGGATTTTGAAAGAACGGGTGCATTGGAAAGAATAGTCTCCTTTATCAATCTAGCAGATGACCCCACCATTGAGAGAATAATTACACCAAGAATCGCACTAACCACTGCGGAGTTTCTGGCATTTGAAAATGAGATGGATATCCTTGTAATCCTGACAGATCTTACCAATTACTGCGAGGCCCTGCGGGAGATTTCGGCAGCGAGGGGAGAGGTCCCGGGCAGAAGGGGTTATCCGGGGTATTTATACACGGACCTGGCTATGAACTACGAAAGGGCGGGCAGAATAAAGGGAAAGAAGGGGAGCATTACCCAGATCCCAATCCTGACCATGCCCGGGGATGACATAACCCACCCCATTCCCGATCTCACCGGGTACATAACGGAGGGCCAAATAGTTCTAAGTAGACAGCTCCATAGGAAGGAGATCTACCCCCCAATAGATGTTCTACCCTGTCTGTCGAGGTTGATGAATCAGGGAATTGGTGAGGGGAGAACCAGGGAGGATCACAGAGATGTCAGCAATCAGGTATATACTGCATACGCAGAGGGTCGCGATCTCAGAGACCTGGTTGCTGTTGTAGGTGAGGAGGCACTAACGGACAGGGATCGGAAATTTCTTGAATTTGCAGAGAGATTTGAATCGGAATTTGTAAACCAAGGGGTAAATGAAGACAGAAGCATTGAGGATACATTGGAATTGATGTGGGACCTACTATCGATACTGCCAGAGAGAGAATTAAAGAGGATAGATCCCAAGTTCATTAAGAAATATTATAAGGGAGGAGGAGTAGAACAAAGAGAGGTTGAAGCCTCCATAAAGCTGGACTAAGATGACAGATATAATCGAGGGAATTCACCCCACACGGATGGAGCTTCTTGAGATAAATAAGAGAATTGTGCTGGCAAAGAAAGGACATAAACTTTTAAAGGAGAAGCGAGATGCCTTAATGACAGAATTTCTAAAAAGGATTGATCAGGCCAGAGACCCCAGAGAGGCATTGGCAAGCACCATGAGTAAGGGCTATGAAGATCTAATAAGGACAGAGGCTTTAATGTCCTCAAACAGTGTTAAGGCAATAGCATTATCCACCCCGGAGTTAGAGGACATAGATATAACCTTTGGGAATATTATGGGGGTCAGGGTACCGGAGATAGAACTCGTTACCACCGAAGCCCCTAAGGAGAGGTACGATCTGACGTTCACGTCTTCAAAGCTTGATGAGACATGTGATGATTTTGATCGGGCAGTGAGGCAGATTCTGGATCTGATAAAAATAGAGGAGACCATTAGGAGGTTGGGGGAGGAGATAAAGAAGACCAAGAGAAGAGTAAATTCTCTGGAGTACATAATGATCCCCCGATTGGATAACACCCGGAGATACATAAAAATGCGACTGGAGGAGATGGAGAGGGAAAACTTCGTTAGACTGAAAATGATCAAGATGAAAAAGGCAAAAGCTGAATAATTCATTATGATTCTTGTTTTCTTCGCAGCTTTATCAGACCTCGTAAAGGCAGAGTGAAATCCCTCCTGAAGGCAGAGAAAACACTCCCGGGTATCGAGCGAGCATACTCTCTGAGACATTCCCGCGGATCATGGATAAAACTCGGGAGCATATCTGTCCATACACCTCTCCCCTCATCTTCAGAGTAACCCTTGCCTTGGATGATAGGCAGCATCAGCCGAGATGAGAGCCATTGATCGTATTGAGCAGAGGTTTCAGTTAGAAGCGA
>QMZJ01000149.1 GCA_003663115.1 Candidatus Altarchaeales archaeon
CCTGGTGTCATGGATGACGTAATCGCCGTGCGTCAGGCTGGCGCAACGTCTATGAATCTCCCGGAAACATTGCCTACAACGGACGGCTTTATCGCCGTAGAAGATTGCTCTAGGATTGGCGAGATTGTCTGGATGCGTCACGGCGGTGGAGATTGGGAGTCGTTCCTCGTGGCTGATTGCTCGGGGCATGCTGAGACGACCGACTGGATGAAGCGCAACGGGATATGTGCAGAAGTCGATTACGAAACCGCGGCGCGCTGGGGAGTGGTTGGACGTGGGGCGGAGGTTGACGTTTTTCTTGGCGAGCGTATCGGATATGCCTTCCGTTAACGCTCGTACCCCAATAAATAGGCTTATCTTTAATTAACACAGCGGCGTCCCGCGCCGCCCATAAGGCCCCGCCTCGCGGGGATTTTTCTTTCAGTCACATATTGTAGAGGAGATAGATCATGAAGCTCTCACCGTATGCACGGCATCTGTTGGAAACACGTTACCTCCAAGAGGGGGAAAAGACGTGGGAGGATCTTGTCCATCGTGTTGCTTGCCACGCGGCACCAGAAAATGAAAAGCGCCGTCAGTGGTATTTTGATATTATCAGCCGGGGGGATTTTCTCCCATCACGGATGCCCTATATGGGGACCGAATATCCATTTTGTTCAAGCTGCTTCGTCCTCGGGCCCATAGAAGATTCGCGGGTGAGCATTTTTAGCGTCTTGACAGATATGGCAGAAGTCCAGAGCCGGGGCGGCGGGACCGGATATAACTTCAGCCGTCTACGCCCAGAGGGGGCTTTGATCTCAACGACAAGGGGGCGTGCTAGCGGCCCCTGTTCGTTTATGCAGCTCTACAACGCGGTAACCAAATGTATTACGAGAAATGGGAACAAGGGCGGCGCGCAGATGGGGGTGCTCCGCGTTGACCACCCGGATATCGTGAAGTTCATCCATCTCAAAGACAAAGAAACGGACATGGTGAACTTTAACATCAGTGTGGCTATCACTGACGATTTCATAGAAGCCGTGAAGGATGACGGTCCTTGGGAGCTTGTCTTCAATGGCAGAGTCTATGAGCATATGCGTGCTCGGTGGCTGTTCGATGAGATTGCCCGGCATGCCTGGGGGAATGGCGAACCCGGCGTAATTTTCATAGATACGGTAAACAAGAACAATCCATTTGATGAGCCAATCGAAGCTTGCAACCCATGTTGGACTGGGGACACAAAAATATGGACAGTATATGGCCCGCAATCATTTTCGGAGCTCGCTGCGGCTGGTGAGGATGTGCCGGTGTTTACCCAAGATGAAGACAGAACTTTGTGCGTGCGCATGATGCGCAATATTAGGCCGACAAAGCGCGACGCTTCTCTTGTCCGCATTACTCTGGATGATGGGAGTGTCTTGCGTTGTACCCCAGAGCATAACATTTATCTTCGAGATGGAAGAAAGATAATGGCTCTCCAGCTTACTTCGGGGGATAGTATCTCAAGCTTGCATGGATATGATAGTCTGACAAATGACGCAGATGGGCCGCGGGTCGTCAGTGTAGAGCCATGCGACGAAACAGAGGATGTCTATAATGGGACTGTAGATGAAACCCATCGCTATTTTGCCATGTACGGAGAGAAGAGCGCCATCCTGTCTGCCAATTGCGGCGAAATGATGATGCCAAACAACTTTTCGTGTAACCTCGGCAGTGTAAATCTGTCTGGCGTTGACCCGGATAGCGAGGGCGGGCTTCGTGATTTTGAGACGGCGGTCAGGGCAGGTATATACTTCTTGAACGATTCGCTTAACCATGCCTGGTTCCCGCTAGACAAAGTGCGCGAGAATACTATACGATGCAGAAACATTGGGCTTGGTGTGATGGGCTTCGCAGACTATCTGATCCGCAACGGCGTCCCCTATGATAGTGACGAGGCCGTGATGATTGCGGAGAATATCAGCCTAATGCTAAGAACATTCGCTGATAGGGCTGCAGATGACTATGCTAGGGAGCATAGGACGCGGCGCAATATGACGGTGACCTCTATTGCACCTACGGGCAGCATCGCCACACTGGCCGGGTGTTCCTATTCAATTGAGCCGATCTTTGGCGTCACCTTCGTAAAGAACACCGCTCTCGGGCAATCAAAAGAAGTAAGTCCAGACTTTGAGCGAATCGCGAAAGAGCGCGGCTTTTACTCAGATGCGCTCATGAAACAGGTCGTCGATACCGGTAGTGTACAATCACTTGACGCTGTCCCTGATGATATCAAGGCGCTCTTCAAGACGGCCAACGAGATCCCCTGGCAGCGGCATGTACAAATGCAAGCGGCGTGGCAAAAGCATCTGGAAAATGCCGCGAGCAAAACAATAAATCTGCCCAACTCAGCCACAGTTGAAGATGTCAAGGGCGCATTCATGATGGCCTATGACCTCGGTTGCAAGTCTACTACGGTTTACAGAGATCAGAGCCGTGCTGTACAAGCTGTAACTGTAGGGACTGGGCAAGAGGTAAAGTCTCTTGCAGAGATCGGCCTAAAGATGCACGTACCGATTGCAGAGGAGGGGATAGTTTGCACGGAATGCACGCTATAATTGACATTGGCTGCCCGCCATGCTACGATATAGTAGATAGCAAAGGCCCCAAGACTCAACCCCACGGACAGCAGCATAGCCAAGGCACGCTTGACAACCGCAAGACTCAGACCGAGTTGTGCCTTAAAGAATCCCTCAGATCCCTTGAGCCAGCGCTGCAGGAATGGTCGCTCCAGCAGCCAATAAACGCCCACCATCGGTAGGCCGCGCGTGAACAGAAACTCCAGCAATTCTTTGATGGTCATTTTTCTTCCTCTCTATGGTTTCAGTGACGACTCTCCCCGCTAAAGCGGGGAGCCCCCCGGCATAAATC
>QMZJ01000150.1 GCA_003663115.1 Candidatus Altarchaeales archaeon
ACTCGATCCATTACGATAAGGCCGACACAGCCTACCGAACGGTTTTCCGAATCTCCTCGGCGGAGTCGATACGATTCCCTACGCCTGAAGGTGCGTCGTGGACGGACGTGTCCATCGCCGCTGTCGGCAACAGCGCTATTCGTATCACCGTGACCACCAGCGAGAGATTTTCCACTTCTATCTACGCCGAGGATGAGGAAGACGGCGAGGACCTGCATCGGTGGGAGGCCGCCGAGCGCGAGGGCACCGTCGAGCGGACGTATGACCTCCGCACACTGGGCCTGGCCGACGACCAGGAGCGGACCAATCGGGCCGGTCAATCGCTCCTTGCGGTCCTTGCGGGCAACGGAACCGTCCAACGCAAAGCCGACGACAAGGGCATGCTTGAGCTCTGCGGCGTGTTGAGCAAGCTCATGGGCATTGATGAGTCGCCCTTCGAGTTTGCGGAGATTGAGGGAAAGTGGGTCGCGTTATTTGAGGTGTGGAATCCTTTGGGCAGATAAGGAGGTGTGTCCGTGAACCATAATGCCAAAGATCATGCAATTCGAGACATCCTCGTCGAACACGGGATGGCTATCTACCATGCCCCACGGGAGGAGATTACGCCGTTTACCGGAAACAAGGATGCCGACCGTCTGCTGAACGACCTTTCCGATCACCCGCACGCTTTCGTTCTCGCGTGCATCATGGATCGTCAAGTCAAAGCCGAGCGCGCGTGGATGGTCCCATTCCACTTAAGGGAAAAACTCCAGGACTTTTCGATGACCCGGCTCGCCGCACTATCACGAGACGACATCTTCCGGTTGATGGCCGAACCAGCGCCCCTTCACAGGTTCGTAGACAAGATGGCGGGATTCTTTTTCAGCGGTATTCAACGGATCGCCACTCAGTACGGCTCGAACGCGTCCCTGATGTGGGCTGACAGGCCCTCCAGCGCCATGGTCGTGTATCGCTTCTTGGAGTTTGATGGCGTTGGGCCGAAGATTGCCAACATGGCAGCCAATATCCTCGCGAGGCATTTCAAAGTTGAGTTCTCGGACTATTACTCCATTGACATCTCGGCCGACATCCAAGTGCGACGGGTGTTTGGAAGACTGGGCCTGACACCGCTGGACGCGTCGGTGGAGCAACTTGTCTATCGTGCTCGGAGTTTACACCCCGAATTCCCCGGACTATTGGACTTGCCTTCGTGGGAAATCGGGCGCAAGTGGTGTAGGCCGAGGGCGAAAGAATGCAGGGCGTGCTACATGCAAAGATTGTGCCCAACAGCTGCTGGCGAGGCGTAAGAAAGCATGGAGGCCGCGAACCCCGCAAGTCCCCTCATGTGCGCCGCACGGGAACCATGAATCGAGCACCGCAGCCTCTCTCTTGAGGCCACTTCGCTGGCAAATCGACTGCGTTGGTAATTTCTGACCGGCGTCCCGCCCACATTTCTGAAAAATCTTCCCTCACGCAATCCCTCCGTAACCCCCGTCGCTCCACATACTTGCTGCAGGATGCGCCCCGTATCTGATGCCGCCACGGTGTTTTCTGACCCGAGCGCTTCATGCGCTCGAACAGAAATCACGACCGTCAGCGGCTGGAGCAGGAACTCAGGGGCGAGAACTACACCTCCCTCCTGCGGCGACTTCACGAGACCCATGCCTTCCTTCGTCGGTTCGGCGACTGGACGGACTTCATAGCGTTCATGCGCGAGGGAACGTCCGACGACCCGCTTAAGGAGAAGGCGCTACTGGTCATCCTCAAAGCCCACGCGGCCGACCGTGACCCGCGCTGGCGGGCGGTTCTGCTGGCGGTCTTCTGGCCGGGTCTCGACTCCATCTTCCACCGCAAGAAACACTGGGACACCGACCCGGACGAGCGTTGGCAGAACGTCCAGTGGGCCTTTCTGCAAACCGTCTGCAAACTCGATGTCGACCGGCGGGGCGACCGACTCGTCCAGCGGCTCATAAACGGCACTATCCACAGGCTTCACGACGAGTACCGACGCCTCTGGCGGGTCGGCGAGCGCGAGACAGCCTTCGACCCGGAGCAGCTTGAGGAGTTGCTGGCGGGCGGCGAAGAACTCGACTTCGACGCGATGGACCTCCGCTCGAAACAAGAGGCCGAAATCAAGCGGCTGCGCGAGCACGCAGACGCCGGGCGCATCTCCGAGGCCGACTTCCTACTCCTGGTGGGCACGCGAGTCTACGGCAAGACCGCCGCCCAGTACGCCCGGGAAACCGGCATCAGCAGCGACCTCGCCCGCAAGCGTCGCCTCCGGGCGGAGGCCGCCATCCGCAGGTACGAGGAGGGGCGATGAAAAATCCCGTCCCGCTCGATGCCCCTTCCCCGGCCTTTTGTCTTTCGGAGACGAAGGGAATGACCGGTGAACCGAGGAGCGACGGAGATGATGACCCGAACCGAAGCCAAGCAGCTCATCAACGACCTCTTCGAGGAGGAGGCCTTGGTCATCGGCGGCCTGGTGGCGGTTCACCGGCTGGACGACGACCTCGTCTGGCGGCTGGTGAAGAACCTGGACGTCATCCGGGGCAAGGCCCTTCGGCGTATCGAGGCCAAGGGGAACAGCAGCGGCAATGGCGCCGCGACGGCGCGACCCAGCATCAGGCCGCACCCAGCCATCGAGGACTTTCTCATCAAGCTTCGGAGGGCGTGCGGATGAGGACGCCCCCGGTCATGGAGTTCAAGCGGCACTACCGCAAGCTCTCCGAGAAGCAGACGGACGAACTGGTCGGTGCCGTGGTGGACCTGATCGTGAACTTTATCAAGAGCCGCAAGGGCGGAGGGCCCGCCGGGTCGCTTGGCGAACCCGCAACTGCGGCGAATACCCAGGGAGCAACCGAACATGGCCCGAGCGAGAAACGATGAACATTGCCCGG
>QMZJ01000151.1 GCA_003663115.1 Candidatus Altarchaeales archaeon
AACGGAAAGGAAATCTGGCATTACACAACTAACGGGAAGATAACTTCATCACCGGCCCTGGGGGATATAAACGATGATGGGAGGATGGAGATAGTCTTTGGCTCGGAGGATCATAGTCTCTATATATTAAAGAACTCCGGCGGGGAATTATGGAGGTATTCAACTAATGGAGCGATAAAATCCTCCCCGGCAATAGCTGACATAGATTCTGACAAAATATTGGATATTGTAATTGGCTCAGATAACAATAAACTTTACGCACTGGATTATAGAAGATTTAAGATATGGTTATACCAGACAAATGATGATGTAACATCCACACCGGCAGCAGGGGACATCGATGGCGATGGGAGGATGGAGATAATTATATGTTCAAATGATGGGAGGGTCTATTGCCTGCATTATATCGAACACACTGCTGATAAAGATATATCCATGTCCAGGCTATCCCCAGGCTGGACCTATCAAACAGAAAATGCAATTATTTCGTCCCCCGCAATTGCCGACTTGGACGGGGATGGGGATCCTGAGATAATTATTGGATCGATGGATAGAAATCTCTATATATTGACCGCATCAGGCGAGTTAATAAGGAAATATACGACAAACGGCAAAATTCGCTCATCCCCCGCGGTTGCAGATCTGAATGGAGACGGAAATCTGGAGATAGTTTTCGGTTCAGATGACAATCTATTGTATGTACTAAATTCCTCCGGATATGGCTGGTGGCACTACAAAACCAATGGATCGATTCGCTCATCCCCCGCGGTTGCAGATCTGAATGGAGACGGAAATCTGGAGATAGTTTTCGGTTCAGAAGATAAGAAGCTGTACGTATTCAGCATGGGGGAGCTCTTGGAAGAACCCATCCTAAATCTCTCCAATGAAACGAAGATTGAGATAACAACAAGCACAACGACAAGTATCTTGACGTCTACCACTATAACGACAACTACCTCAATGTCTACCACTATAACGACAAGTATCTTGACGTCTACCACTATAGAAACACAACCCCGTGTATCAAGGGGTTACGGAACAATAATAGTGGCTGTTGTAATAATCCTTGCCCTGATCAGTACACTCCTTGTACTAAAGGGGAGGAGGGAGGAGATTATATATCGGGAGATTGTTAACCTGTCGATAAAGAACGCGAAGAGCAGGATTATGGAGATCGAAAATCCCGATTACGATAAGATTCTTGAACTCGAGAGAGCAGATAGAAACAGGAAGAGCTTTATAAGCTGGCTGGAGAGGCGAAAAAGAAAGGTAGTCAGGTGATGGTTTTGTTTTCCTCTTCCGGATAATTAATCTTATAGACTCTTACATAGCCAAGGTAGGATATATCCCTTCCCGAGGAAAACTCCTCTGGATCTCCTTTAAATCCGTCCATCAATTCAAAATGCTTTAGTTTCTGAACGCTTGGATCACAGAGCCCCAGTCGTTTGTATTCGTCCATGTAATCCCCAAGATAGAGGGAGGTCATCATATATTTGTTGAATTTCTCCGGTACATAAACCAGTGTGGTAAATGTTGGGAAATTAATGTAATTATTCGGGTTTTCTTTGTATGCTATGGCGTTTGCCAGTATGGTCATCGGGGATTGAATGCCAAGTATCGAGGCCTTATGCTCCCGTCTCCACGTGCTCCAGGGTATTGACCTGCCCAAGGTAAGTTGTCCTCGGTGGATAACAATCGGGTTTACCTTCACCTCAAATTTTTCATCATTTATGATATCGAAGATTATCGTACCGACATATTCGCTGTAATGTCCACCAATGGTACATGTAAATACTATTGTTCTCTTTTTGTCGAATCCTCCTCTTCCATCGGGAACGAACTCCGGTTCGATTCTGCTGTTCCTCGGTGAGAATCTGCACTGTCCATATCCCATGTGCTCGCCCTCAATCCTGGGATTATAAATACCGACACCTGTAACCCTGAATTCGTTTCCCATAGAAGCGTAGGTTCCAGTTATTTTTACAAAACGAGCATTAACATCGTTAAATCTATCTGTTTGCAATCCTCGCCATTCGCCCTCTGTCTTGTCAACCACCTCCTGCCATTCTATCCCATCAACAGACACCTCTACTTTATATTGGTAATACCCGCCGTCAAGATCCCCCAGATGTATATCTGTCCCGTTTATAACATATCTACTGCCGAGGTCTATCACTATCGAACCGCTCTGATTTCCATTTATATAGGTGGATGCATACCCTCCCGCGCCATCGATCAACCGATCACAATTCTTGCCGTTTAAGCATTCCACCTTGGCACCTATACCCTTGAGGGGTATATAACCACCGAGACCCGAGGTGGCGATGAAATGGGGGGCACCACTCTTACCGATCATCGTGAAGTCTATTATAACGTGAGTTGCATTATATTTTCTCGCTATTTTCAATGCCTCCGTTTCATTCTCTATAAGGACGTGAAATCTGGCGAGGTCCTGCACGATAAAGCGTCTCGCCTTTGTGTTATCCGCTATACTCGTCCTATTTGAGATTGCGGCTATCCAGTGACCGTAATCCCACCACGTCAATATTACCGAATCCTCGGGCTGGGTTTTAAGCCACTGCAGGGTTGGATCCCAGTAAACGATGTCGCCCGGCACGCCCCGGTACATAACCTGTACACCGCCAAAGGGTCCAAATATCGGCACGCCTCCCTGTAAAAAGTAAAAGAAGATCGGAACAGCTAGAAGCACTATGGTTGGGATTACCCTTAACCCCTCCAGGTCCTTCTTTTTCATGATAATGACTAAAGCAATGGTAGAACCCAGAGCAACTATTGGCACGCTGGCGGTAAACTGATACTGAGATTTATGGATTACACCCCAGATCATAGGCAG
>QMZJ01000152.1 GCA_003663115.1 Candidatus Altarchaeales archaeon
CCTGATACTCTCAGGTTCGTGCCTACATTCCAATTCGTCGAACCGTGATGTGTGCCCTTGTAGAGAGGGAGGCAAGATACTTCGCTCATATCTTCCGAACATAACTGATTGAATCCCAGACAAGATATCCATAGCACAAGCCACGGGTTCTGCAAGTCCGTTCCCACCGCCCAACTGATGGAGCCCGAATGTGTCTTGAGTGAGCTTTATTCTAATCCCATGTCCGAGCCGATCATGGGAAGTCAGCCATGGAAGAATGGCAAGTACACTACGACACATGACGGTTGGCTTCCAAGAACGATCAGCATTGCAGAAGAACTGTCTTAATGGACCGAGGTTACGGTCAGAAGATGGAGTCACGCAGACGAACACGTCAAATGGTATCAGTGGATTTGCCGCGGCATATCTGAGTTCATTCAGAAGCAGACTGAGAGATTCTGATTGTTCCTTGGTGATGTCTTCAGACAAGCAAAACACAAGGATCCTGTTACAGGTGTATCCATTAGTGGAGGCCTGAATCCCCACAGAGTCAACCCCATCGAGGGAGGATTGATTCGCAGAAAGCGAGAAGAAACTGAGCACATTGAGGAATTGACGAAAGTGATTGCGAGAACCACTGTCAAGGTTCACGAAGTGTTCAATGTTCACTGACATTCATCCCCGTCAGAACTAACAAAACAGGAGATGTTTCCAATCATGAGCCCTAGTATACGGGGTTCATCTATCGAGGAGGAATCGAATCCGTCCATTTTTCTCGGCAAAGGTAGCGCAGCTGTCGTGAAAACATCGATTTCCCCGTCCAATTCAGCCCTGCAGTCAGTCAGAATGGGTCTGATTAGCGACTTAGGAAACGGAGGAATAATGATCGCAGTTCTCCTTACTCTGGCCTTCACCTTCGCTAGTTCGCGACGTAGTGATTGAGACCCATCCTCGTAGTCCTCAACCGTTAGTGTATTGGTTCGGGAAACACCACTATGAAAGTCATGCAAGTGTGACTTTGACCTTTCGGTGCTAACAAGTAGAAGGCGGGAGGCAGCATTCTTCAGTATGCTGCATAGGAGGCCGCGAAGTCGCCTTGAGAGTGTCGTATCATACGTTCCTACACAGAAGATGATTAGTTCGTAGCTAGCAGTATCTGTTTCCATGAATCCCAGCAAATGACGCGGAAACTTCTGTGATTCTAACTTGTCGTAAAGCAGCTTGCATGGGTCAGAAGCATGGTCAGGAGTTGGGCTGGAATTCTCTCTTAGCAACCAAGAAATCTTACGGTTCAGTATTCGCAGTGAACAAAGGAAGGGATTCCCCGAATCTGTAGTCTCATCGGCCGACAGTCCTTCGATTGCAATGGCAACGGTCACACCAATCTCTTTCAGAACCTTGCCAAAGTACGAGCGATGGACATTACTGATTACATGGTTGAGGAGGAGACTTATTTCCGGAATCACATCCCTAGCTCGTGCTTCGAGTCTAAGCGTTTTCACTTCGTCGGACGCTCTGCCTTCGTTACCGGTCTCGCATTTGAGAGAGTAAGGAATCTTGATTAGGAAGGGTCCTTCTTGCCAATGCTTGTCGAAATCATTCCTAGAGCCCCTACCGGACTTCACTTCGACGGCATGCATAACCAGAGTATCGTTGTGCCATTCTAGGGATATTTCATCTATCTCAATACACAAGTGCATCGATGCTGCGATGCCAAGGTGGGCAAGAATGAAAGACACTTCTCTGTAGACACCAAGTGTGTTAGATGTCATGATGTATCACTCCAATCGCTTCGCGTAGTAGTTTCAATACGCTATCGACAGGTTGCGGATTCTGAAACTGGAATCCTCCGACACTTGGCCGGCCTCCCGCTGCTATTCCTCGCTCTCTAATCCACTCGTAAAACATTGAGAGATCTATGGAGGGATTCTTGGTGCCAATACTACCACGTCGAACAGTCCAGTCATTCTCTTGAGTACCAAACAGAGATATCACAATCTTATAGCGGTTCTCTAGTTGGAGCATTGCGTTGCGAACGCCAACTTCCTGATTATCATCCAAGTCAGCCATAATGAGTCCAACGTCGGAAACCAACTCAACAGCCGAGTCAACCAGCATGGAGGAAATAGATTGACCAAGAACCCATCGGCTGGACTCACTCTCTACCCAGCCCCAAATCTCATCCACTCGGTTGCTTCGAACTAACTCCACAAGTGTGTGTCTCATTTCTTCAGATGATATGTTCATTGCATAGGCATGGTGGAGATCACTAGCCCGTGAAGTTTCATATCTGCCACCATCAATCTGGCCGACAGTGTCCACAAGCTCCTGTGTACTGTGGTCCAGTGGTACTTTGCCCCACAGGTATCTGACCAGTATATCAGCAACAGAGTTCACGTCGTCATACTCCACAATTCGATCCTTCAATTGTGACTCGTTGAATAGATAGATGCCTGAGAGCGATTCGTGGTGATCGATTAGGATATTCTTGCCTCTGAATCTTAATCCCCTAGTCATACCCAGCTCAACTAGAATGGCGTTCTCCACGGTGAGCTCATGAAGACTCCCCGGCCGAGGGAAAGTGAAAGGCAGAGAAACTCCTACGCTGTCAAGATACCTCAGAAGAAGGCCCACTGAGAGAATTCCATCAAGATCACCGTCGCTAACAATCACTGAGGGTTCGATTAGAGAATGCAGAAAGCGTACCAACACATACCCCCACCATCTTCAACACCAACCGTCTTATTAGTGATTCTACCTGCGTACTTGGCATGCTGAAACGTACTTGGCGCAAGTC
>QMZJ01000153.1 GCA_003663115.1 Candidatus Altarchaeales archaeon
TAACAACAAGAGCAGGTGACGCTCACAGTCTTGGAGATATTGCTTATCACATACTGGGAAATGTGGCAGGTGCTATCGCACTTCCCATTACCTCATTAATCGTTAAAGAGGTAATCGCTTCCACAGTCAAGCAGATGGGAGGAACACAAGTCAAACTCTTCCCAGAAGAGACCGATGAATTCAAGTATATGCCACCTATCACACTCACACCACCTGAAATGCCTGTAGAGCCGAGAGATGAATACAAGCCAACACTTTCAGTTTATGATACAGGCTTTGAACCTTCAATTGAACACGAGAAGCCTGAACAGGGAACACCACCTGAAACGCCTGAGATGGGTGAAGAACCACCACACGCTCCCACTCCACTAACTGAAGAGCCACCTTATACGCCACCACCTCCATCTGAACCGACACCACCAACACCACCTCCAACATATCCACCAACATTACCATCTCCCCCAACTCGAGAATTCAGTAAGGTTGCAACTACGGTGGAAAACCTGTATGTGCTTGGTGCTAAACCGTTCAGGGCTACAGTGATAGAGGAAGGGACAGCACCTAAACTGGGAACAGTGATAGAAGAGGAAACATGAGAGTGTTCTGCGAGGAATGAAAGCAAAATATTTAAGCGGATGCGTTCTTATAATGTGATGCGATTGTGAGTTGAAGAGAGAGAGCGGAGGGGGAAGTGATAGAAGGAGTGAGAGGAAAGGTGAGAGAAAATGAACAGTCGTGTGATGGAGAGAGCAAGTGAAAGAGAGTGCAAAAGCGTGAAAAGAAATGAGAGAACCGTTAAGAAAAAAAGAGAAGAAGAGAGGTGAGTGAAAAGTGGCTCTGATAGTAAAATCTTTTCTGTTCATAGACCCATCTTTCCAAGACACACCCACAGTGGCGAATGATGAAGGCACTCGACAATTTGCAGACCAGATAAGGTCGCCAATGCAAAAGAAGATTGCAGTGATTATGAGAGGAACGGGAGATGAAGCAGGTAAAACAATCATCAAGGTGATAAGAAATGACGGCACAGAACAATATGAAGTTGTAGTGAATGGGGATGCACACCACTGGTCTGTGAACGATTACGGTGAGGTTCTATTGCACACGGTGCAGAATTCAACGAGAGAACTTGTGCTTCTCACCGCCACTGGAGAGATTAAGTGGACGGTTGATGTGAGTGGTGTAGGTATTAACGGGGTTGCATTAGGCACTTCTTATGCAATCGCTTTCCTATCAGGCGGTAAAGTGAGATTTTACAGCACGGCGGATGGAAATCTCGTAAATGAAGTGAACACAGGTGCTCCTAACTTATACGGCCCATACCTTTGCTCGCACGACGGCTACTGGGGAGTGTGTGATGGCGGAAGTTATACTGTAATGTTTGTGTCAAAGGATGGCGAGAAACACTGGTATTATTTCCCTGACGATAGAGGCACTCCTCACAGCATAGACGCTTACGCAAGCGTCGCAGGCACTTACAGAGGATATATCGTATTCAGAACTGGTGAGATGATGGAGATAGGCGATGCAAGCGACAGAGTGTGGATAGCACCATCAGGAGACTGTGCCATGCTCGTGAGAGACCAGCAAATAGAGTTATACTCTATATGGAAAACAGGACACTCACTCATGACAACAACATCATTCGCAGAAGGTCAAAGCGGTTGCATATCTGCAGACTTAAGTTTTTACGGAAAATACGCTCTTATCTTGCACAATTCAAACGATGTCTGTGTGTACGACCTCCAAAACGCTACATTCAAAGACAGTCTGCACAATCCTTTCGGTTCAAGGGCAGTGATGGTATGTGCTGATTAGGTATAGAAGCAACAGAGAAAACAGTATTAACAACACTGTGAAGGTGAGAAATGCAAGCACTTGCGATGACGCCAGAACACACTCCTCAAATAATTGAAACGATAAGGTTTGAGTCACCAGAGGCGAGAAGACAGTGGTCTCCTCATATTCACACATTAATAAACGCACAACAGAAACTTAAAAAGGCAGGTATCGTAAGCATTATGTCTGTCGGCGTTGATAAAGTTATCATTTCAATCTCGCTGACATCAGTCGCAAAATCAATAGCAAGGAGTATTAATGTCAAAGGAGCTCAAATAAATGTGGAAGTGAAAGATAAAGCACTCTTAATATACCTGTCAAAATAGAGGTAAAGGTGAGGCGAGAGGAATGAACAACGAGAAAGTGGAAGAAGCGGAAGAGAAAGTGGAAGAAGAAGCAGAGGAAGAAGCGGAAGAGACTGTGGAAGAAACTCCACACGACACAACAGAGAAGAAGACACAAAGAACATACTTTAAACCGCATCAATACGCTCCCAAAACCCAAACTAAAACTCAAACTAAAACTCAAACTCACACACCCTCTCTCTCACACTCTCACACACCCCCTCCCACTCCTTCACCCTCACTCTCACAACCTCAAATGCAACCTCAAATCACCCTGCAAGAACTTGAAAACGCCATCCAAACGATAAACAGATTTGCATCATATTACAGGAGAGCAGTCGCTGCATTGGAGAACCTTGAGCGAGCAGAGAGATTTGCATCTTCACGCCTTCAAAGCACAGGCGGTTTAAAGAGTGTTTTTGGCATTCCTCTCTCCTCTTCTTACAGCGACCCCATAACAGCAATGCTTATGGGTGCTATGGAGCAGGCGGTTCAGGAGCAAGCACGGAAAATTGTGGAGAAGAGGGCGAAATCACTCGGATTGAGTGCTGAAGGAGAGAAGAGCGAAGAGATGGAA
>QMZJ01000154.1 GCA_003663115.1 Candidatus Altarchaeales archaeon
GAAGTCAGTATCTTGCGCTCGAAACCGCCCCAAACGCCCAGCAGCGCCCCGCCAACGATCATTCCAATCCCCATAGCGGATTCTACCCAGCTCAGGTGGATCGCATTTCCGCCAAAATAATCCTTGACCATGAGGGGCAGCAACGAAAATGCAGGTATGATCGTAAAGTTAATCCCCACCGTCATCAGACTGACAATCAATAATCCCGGCCAACCGAGCACGTATCGGAGACCTGCTCTGAAATCTTGCCAGACGGTTACTTTAGCCTCGCGCTGTACCTGTCCACGCTCGATTCGTTCCGGCTGCGGAATCTGGATAAAGAACAGCGGCAGGATGGCGAGCAAGGCGGTGATCACATCAATGGCCAGGATGCCCTGGAGGGGCAGCACATCCAGTAGGAGGGCGCCCAGGGGGGCAGAAACCACATTCAGGCCGCCGTTGAGCATCTGGTTGATCCCCTGGATGCGGGTCAAGTTTTCGACCGGGACCATCAGCGAGGTCGAAGCGTTCATGGCGTTCCCGTGGAAGCTGCCGGCCAAGGAGCGGATGAACATCACCGCGTAAATGTGCCAGATCGCAACGACATCCAGGGCAAATAGAACGGCCAGCACGATGGTGGCCAGGGTAATGATGCTATCGGCAAGCAGCATGATCCAGCGGCGATTCCAGCGATCTACCAGGGTTCCGACAAACGGCCCCAAGATCACATTGGGCAGCATCCCGACCAGGGAGGCGGTTGCCAGCACCGTCGCTGAACCTGTCTGTATGGTCAGGTGCCAGATCAGGGCAAACTGGACCAACTGGCTGCCCAAGATCGAGAGCGCCTGCCCTCCCCAGATCGTAAAGAAGGGGGCTTTCCAGGGTTTGCTATCTTTGACTGAAAATTGTGTTGCCATGCGAAACTCCTTACAAGTTTTACTGAACTAGCACTCCATTTTCTCGAACTTTACAAACGCCACAAAGATGAAAACTACACTCCACAGAACGGTGGCGACCAGCGAGGCAATTCCCGTCTCAGCGGAGATCGCCTGACCAGTGGCAGTCAACACAGCGACTTTCGGTAGCATCCAGGGCGTGACGTAAAGTAGTGGCTTGACAAGGTTTCCCAGCATGCCCCCGCCCAAGACAGAACCCAGCGCAATGCCCAGGATGGGGCCACGACTGTTGAAAATGGTTCCCAGCATCAGAGTTAAGGTGAGGTAAAAGAGAGTATGTACGGCCATGATCCCAGTCGCGGACAGGAAAGGCATCAAAGGAAACGGCGCGCCCATACGTAGCGACAACGTGCCATAAGCCACGACGGAAGGCAGTCCAACCAACAGAGCAAACACTGCCAGCGCATTGGCGGTCACCTTTGCCAAAACGTAGGCGCGGCGTGTCACCGGTTTAGAAAGCAACCATTCAGCCACGCCGCTTTGTTTCTCGCCGATGATCAGGTCTTGCGCCAGGATGACCGTTCCTATCGCCAACACCGGGACGCCGAACTGGAAGAAAACGTTCAATCCCAACGACAGGATATAGGCAAGTAACCCGCCAGCCTGGGTAATTTCGGCTTCAGTGGCCTCGCTAACCTCCTCGCCAGACGCGAACAGCATGATCGCCGTCAGGCCGCCAAGCAACACCGTCCACAGCAGGGCGTTGATCCACCAGCGACGGGTGCCCCACCAGGCGCGGTTTTCCTTGCGGAACAGGTTGGAAAAACCACGCAGTCCGTTCCTTTCTTTCACACGTTCAAGTTCCAGATTAGCAGCCATCGTCATCTCCTTTCACAATCTCTATGAAAATTTCTTCCAATTCGTACTTTTTGCGGCTGAACTCGATCACCGTCACAGCGGGGTCAGCCAGCACGTACCGCAACAGGTTCTTTTCGGCTGCTGCTTCATTGCTCACGCTGACCTGCCAGATGCTTGTTCCGTTGCGCGGGGCCACCGCCGTGTGCGCCACCCAGGGCAGTTCCGCCAGCCGCTCGCCCAGTCCACTGGGTGCGCCCTTCAAGGCGACGGTGTAAACCACGCCGTCTTTGCCGTTCAAGATCTGCTCGATCGGCCCGCTGGCTACCAATTCGCCCCGGTTCAGGATGGCGACCGTGTCGCTGACCCGCTGGACGTCGTCCAAGATGTGGGTCGAGTAAAAAACCGTGGTGTACTTGCGCAGGCGAGCCATCACATCCAGGACAGCCTGCCGCCCCAACGGGTCGAGCGCCGAAGCGGGTTCGTCGAGGATAAGCAGGTCGGGATAGTTGACCTGAGCCAGGGCAATCCCCAGGCGCTGTTTCTCGCCGCCGGAGAATCCTTTGATGGGACGATCGGCCTTATCAGCCAATCCGGCCAGTTCCAGCATCTCATCGCATCTTTGCTGGATTTTGGCCTGCGGGCCGCTAAAGAAGAACTTGGCGGCAAAGACCAAGTTCTCGCGGGCGGTCATGTGTTCGATGAAACGCGGCCGTTGCGGCAGGTAGCCGATGCGCTCGCGGATGGCGACACTCTCGGTCAGGATGTCGTGACCAAAGATGGTCCCACTGCCAGCCGTGGGGCGGCTCAGGCCCAGCAGCACTTTCATCAGCGTGGTTTTTCCGGCTCCGTTCGGGCCGAGAAAACCGAAAATCGAATGGCGTGGCACCCGCAAGTCCACGCCGCGAAGCGCCTGAACCTGGCCGAAGGATTTGCTCAAGCCATGTGTCTCGATGACGATCCCATTCTTCTCATCCATTTTCCACTCCTTTCTGTTTGCTGAATGTTTCCCGGTTCGATTTTGCACTC
>QMZJ01000155.1 GCA_003663115.1 Candidatus Altarchaeales archaeon
AAATTTACATGGGTATGATCAGAGAATCTGCGATTCTAATAATGTTGCTCTTATCCTCCCTTTCTTTTCAGTCACCTCAATCAAACCGGTGGAGCGGAGATTGGGCTTATGTGAAAGAGATAGATCTGCCCATCGATACAAGCATAAACGAATCGAGATACCAGCCAATAGATATAAGAATAGAGTTTGAGCATCCATGCTGGGCAAGGAACGAAAAAGAAAATTCCATCAGAGTGGTATGTCTGCACAACAGTAAATGGTATGAGCTCGAATCGCAAATTTATAACCTAGAGTACACAGATGATGAGCACATATCATCATGTAATCTCGTTTTCCTTATACCCGGGTTTGCGGATGGTAGAGAGAAATATTACGTTTACTACGATGACAAAGAGAAACCGCCCGCAAACTATCCAGATCACATAAACGTTAGTAAGGAACATTACTACTATGAACCCATACCGGGTCAGAAAGCCGACATAGATTACTACAAGATAATGGACGATGGGGTATGCGTGTATGGAGTGGGGATAGATGGGATGATGATGACAGAACATGCTACTCAAATAATATTTTCCCAGTCCAAAGATCAAAGAGATTTTTCCTACAGATACTGGGATAGGCTGACCTCCTTCTGCTTCCAGTATCAGAGATCGGATGGAAAACTCGTTACCACTAGGGAAAAGCTCCTCTCAACCCAGATCTATGTTGATGGTAATCTCATGGTTGCATTCGGTATAGAGAGCTCCACAGCGGATGGAAGAATAAAAACCAAGGTTATCTACAAATGCTACCACTCCAATAATGATGTAAAAAGGATGTGCGTGAAAGTAGAGCATGAGATCTTAGAAGAGATGAGATTGCCCGATAGAGAGCTCGGCTCCTTTGTTTTTAGTGCGGGATTCAAAACCAGGAGTGAGGCAAATCCTTTGCTCAATACCGGAGAGATCCTGCCCTACTTGCACATTTACAGCGAAAAAAACGATATCCAAGAAGTGAAGATGGACACGAATCCAAGATCGAGAAAGGAAGAGCGCATCATAGCGGTGGATGATGACGTAGATCTCGGAGAAGAGGCATGGATATCGATAGACGAGGGGATTGAAGGAAAGGCACATGGTATAATTTTCGCGGAAGCGAGAGGCATCGTCAAATCGGGTGAGAATGAAATGGATGGCATTCAGGTTATCGCGGCACAAAAACAGGAGGTCGATATACCGGGATTGAAAGCCTACTCTTCTGGTATAGATTGCTGTAGGAATGGTTTTGTGAATGGAAAGATTGATGGGATCATTCCAGAGGGGTATAAAGTTGAGTTTGATGCAGAATTTCTAACCACACAAAGCAGAGGATACACATTCATAGAGAGAGAATCCAAGATCTACCGGGCTTTGATCAAGTGCAGACCATCGATAGAGAAGGAGATTGGCAATGTATCTGAAGAGAAAGAACTATACGATCTAACCGCATACGTGCATTTCTGTCCAGCCTTCCCGTTTGGTGCCCTGCTTTCTGCCGCTACAGGTAAGAACTTTTCGTATGTTTATGCTAATCTCTACCGCAACGAGAGTTTGGTCTCTTCTGGCGTATGCAGTAGAATACCGCTGGCTGGAGGATTGAATGTAGATGTATCGAATCTGAGTTTGAAGAGCATAATTGGATTGTTCAACTGGAGCGATCTATCGATTTTCAAGAAGGTTCGATTTCGCGGTGTGGAGAAAGGTTACTATCTGATAAAGGTTTACAGGAGGGTAAGGGGAAAGGACAGGTTTGTTGGTGTTAAGGCTGTAAAGGTTGAGAGTGATAAAAAGATACACGTGTACTGCACCGGGGAGGGGAGGATAGAGATAAATGTGAAGGATCAGAATGGGAAGGGAATAGATGGAGCAGAATGTTATGTTAAGCTTGAGGGGTTAGTAGTTGAGAAGAACTTAACCAAAAGAGGAAAAGCTATTCTCAAGGTGCCGAGAGGTAAGTATAATTTGTTTGTTGTCTACAAGGGCTTTCTACTCCTGAATGAAGAGATAAAGGTGGGTCTTTTTGGAGTGAAAAGAGAGATCGAGGAAGAAGTTTATGATCTCAAGCTGAGAGTGGTAGACAAACTTGGCCTGCCTCCAGGCGTCAAGGTGAAACCCGTTCTATCAAGTGATGAGATGGAGGAAAAGGTTACAATTGGGGCAGAGAGATTGGGTAGAGGGAATTTTATCTTCAGAGGTATACCATCCGCTAGATATGATATCATAATGAGGTATGGCTCTTTTGAGGACAGAAAGAGTGTGGATGTTTTAAAGGACATGGAAGTGGAGATGGTTTTCTCTCCACTATTCAGGCTGAGTTTAGATGTGTTGAATAATAGGGGATTAAAACTGGATGAATGTACCATCTCCATATCGAGAGAGGAGGTAAAGATAGAGAAGAAGGTCGAAAATGGACATGTGGAACTTCGACTTCCTCCAGGAAAATACATGGCAGAGGTTTATTTTGATAACAAACCGATCGGTAAAAAAGGATTTGATATCACGAGGGATGAAGATGATTACATCTTAACGATCGCGAGTGCGGGATTTCCTATCATTGTTCAATCCGCTTCCATGATTGCATTGATCCTTCTCCTAACCCTCTTTCTCCTCGGCAAGTTGAAGAGAACTTTATTCCTCAGATTCTCACTACTGATCTTGATCCTCATCTCGGTAACTTTACCTTGGTGGTCACTCCATGCATATAATGGA
>QMZJ01000156.1 GCA_003663115.1 Candidatus Altarchaeales archaeon
GTAAGAAGGGCGTCGGCGACGTGGTTCGGGACATAGAGCGTAGTGACTCGCCTGATGAGCCTGAGACCCCGTGGTCGGAGGAAGAACATAGGAGAGACCTTGTTACAGAAGGAGGTGAGGAACTATGAGCGGATATAGCTTTGATAAGAAGTACATTAAGAAGTTGTTAGGTGGTGTTTGTATAGTGAGCGGAAGCTTCCTGCTACTGGAACACCTGTTCACGTTTGGACGATTTGACATAGAAATCATCGGCCACGAGTACTATGGTTTGGCACTCTTTGTATTCGGATTCCTGCTGAACGTGGACTGGAAACAGTTGCGGGACATTCGTAGTTGGAAGGACTTGATTGACGAAGGTATGAGGAAACGTAGGAGGTGATATGAAATGCCACATGGAGATGGTACTGGCCCCGTGGGAATTGGTCCACGTGATGGCCGCGGTCGTAAGTATGGTGGTCGAGGCCAGAGCTCGTCGAAGCGAGGTGCTGGCCGAAAGACTGGTGGTCGAAAAGGCAATTGTTAAATGGAACGAGTAAACAAACTCGTTCCAAACAATTTATATAGTGACATGCATATATTATAGGTAGGAAAATATGAGCGTGGAACAATTTCTTAATAATGTACTGAAGGAGTATGAGCATCTGACTTTCGAGGCTTGGCTCTCAAAAATTAGATATCGTGGTCTCGAACATAAATATGATTGGCAATTACAAGCACTGAAATACTTTTATCCTGTAAAGATTGCAAGAGTAAAGTCAAGTGTGTTTATACCAGACCCAGTTCTTTCGGTAGATGACAATAAACAACAACAATTAGAGTTTGAGTGGTATAAACAACAGAAGCTTGAGCGTTTGAAGGATAAACTTGCAGCAGTATTGAAAGAAATTGAATTAAGAAATGAAGGTCTTGTTAAACGGCAGCCCATAGGTACAACTTATTATCTCGATTTCGACGGTGCAACTGGTAACCTGACAGGAACGTGGACTTTCACGAACGGCTCAACAACGGTCAGCGGCAGCGGCGGTTCTGCAACATCGGAACTGTCGGTGGGTGATTATGTCCGAGTTTCTAACGGCACTGAGTGGTATAAGGTCACGAGTGTTACCGACGATAACCATTTTGAAATCACGCCCGCGTTCCAGCAGACAACGGTTACGGATGATGCAGATAGCACGAAGTATAACAATTACGATGGGACTTCTACCTCTACACCATTTGTTCATCTCAACCAGTTCACAACCGATACTGCAAGAAGTCCCGGTGATATTTTGAAAGTGCGAGCGAACCAGACGCATCTCTATGCGGGCATTGATATACTGTTCGATGAAGACGGTAATGCAGACAACAGGATAGAAATCAGGGGCTGTTCATCTACGGACGACCCGTGGGGTGATGGGTCAGATGTGAAGCCGATTATCGGATTTAGTGATACGGAACATCAGTTCTTCCTGAGTCACGATTCATTTTGGAAATTTACAAGATTGGAGTGTATAGAGAGTAGCGATACTTATGGGATTCTTCAATTAGATTATTCACACAATACAGTTATAGATAGTTGTGTCTTTAGAGACGCTTCCAATAGAGCGATTTATTCTGTTGTTTCTGGTAATATTTTGATAGAAAATTCTTCTTTTTATAGCAACATTAACCATCACTTTCGTGTTGTCACTTCCTCTTTTCAATGTATAAACTGTGCATTTGATGGCGGCACAGCAACGACAGATTATGGTATTTTCATATCTGGAGCTATTGGAGAATTGATAGATTGTACTTTTGGTTCTTCTTCTGTTCATGATTCGGGTGATATTTATTTCTATCAACCTTCGAGAATCTACGCGAGGAATTGTAGCTTTGCAGGATCAATTGTTTTTTATTTTGAAGCAAAAGATTCACTCCTTCGGAGTGAAGACCATAACCAGACCAAGGGTGCACACAGAACTTTTTATTACAATGGCATAATCGAGAAGGACACGAGTGTAGTGAGGTCGGGTGGTGCGAGTAGTTCGGCGAAGATGATACCCAATAGCAATTGCGGGCTGTATTATCTGCTCACGATTGCAGACGATTTTTGTTCAGGTGATTTCAAGCTATGGCTGCCTGCAGAGGAGAAGACAGTGACGATTTATATTAGAACTTTTGGATTCACTTCACTTCCAACAGTGGATGAACTCTATATCGAGGCTTCGTATCTCGATGAAGCCACAGGTGGGCATCGCGCAACCGTACAGTCTACGCAAACAGTATCGGCAAATGATACATGGACGCCATTCTCGGTGACCTTCACGCCATCGCAGGAAGGGTGGGCGTATGTTACGGTGTATCTGAAGAAGTATGAGAGTAACTCAGGTGTATATGTGGATATCAAGCCTGTAATTTCATAAGGAGGTAAAAAATGAGCAACACCGTTTATGATTGGATACTTGGAGTGCCTGTCCAGTCGGATACAAATTATGAATGGATTTTAGGAACACCATATATTATTTATGAGTATGAATCCGCTCCTGCAGGCATCGTCCCACAAGTGATGCATCATTATCGTATGTTAAGGGAGGTTTGAGATGCAATTCCTAAAGCAAAGCACGGCAGTAACTGTGAAAATTGGACCCTTTGTCGACGATGAAGATGGTAAAACCGCTGAGACCGAGCTCACTATAGAACAATCTGATGTACGTCTCAGTAAGAACGGTGGTGACATAGCACAGAAGCAC
>QMZJ01000157.1 GCA_003663115.1 Candidatus Altarchaeales archaeon
ATTTTTCTCGAATTAATATATTGGAAATCAGGTATATATCTGAAATAGAAATATATCTTTAATAGAGGGATATTCGTGAACAGATCTCCCGTCAGGGTTCCCATATCTGCTTTATAACATCCGTTGCCCTAAACCCTGTCATGCTCTGGTTCCGCATACTCGTATTTCCCTATACAAAGCTCTTAAGCAATTTTAGAAGTCTCGGGTTTTTGATTATCTTTTTAAATGCTACACTGTACTCTCCCTCTGATATTCTAATGAGGTCATTGCCGTTCCAGACCTTGGCGAGATAATTCATGTCGTCATCCCCAAGTTTTTCGGCAAAATGTCTTACCTTCAGGATTCTTTCCAGTTTTCTGCCCCTGGAGGACCACCATTCTCTCTCGTAGTCTTTAAGTATATCCAGATTCCCGGAATCTATGGCTTTTTGTGCCTTGATCCCCGCCAACCTTCCGGCGAGCATGGCTTCCTGTATCCCACCACCGTGAATTGGATTTACCTGCCTCGCGGCATCGCCGACCACCATCAGGTTATCCCTGACCAATTCTCGTAAAAAACCGCCAACGGGGACGCAACCGACGTTAACCTCTAAAATACTTCCCTTCTCTAAGCCGGGTCTCGATTTAATGAATCTATCCAGATAATATTTTGCCGTTCTTTTCTCTTTCCCGGAGATTCCGATACCTATATTTGCTCTATCATCGTCCTTTGGGAATATCCATACATACCCCCTTGGTGCTAATTTGTTTCCCATGAACATGTGAATCATCTCCGGGTTTTCGATCTCTATCCCCGACATCTCGTACTCAAAGCAAGAGCATATATCCACGGGGTTTATAGTTGTGTCAATGTCCGCCTGTTTGGCTATCTGAGATTCAACACCATCCGCGGCTACAATGATCTTCGCTCTAATCTCTTTCTCCTCTCCCAGATGTACTATCTTAACACCGGCGATCTCTCCGTTCTCCCTTAACAGAGAAGCCTCTGCATCGGCAAGAATCTTGGCCCCCTTTCTTGATGCCTCTGTGGCGAGAAATTTATCAAAGATCTTTCTCTCAATTATATACCCCGAAACCTTATCGTACCTTATCTCCACTTTACTGCCATCCGGGGCATAGATCACTGCGCCATATATCTCTCTATTGATAAATCTATTATCCACCGGAATTTCAAATTCCTCAAATGCCCTTGATCCCAAACCCTCGCCACATCTCTTTGGAGAACCTATCTCGCGGTGCTTATCCACAACTAAGACCCTTGCCTTTTCTGCCGCAAATTTCGCCGCGGTAGAGCCGGCCGGACCGGCACCAATAACAATTACATCGTATTCGTCTTTCATTTTTTGATCGTAATCAAGCCCGCCGGACAAAGAAGCTCACACCTTCCACATTTAATGCACTTCTCGCTTATTATCTCAACTTCACCCCTGAGAGTTATCGCCCCGGAGGGACATACCGCCGCACAGCCGCCGCACCCGTAGCAATTTTTGATTTTCATTATTCTATCTATCTCCAGTAGTCTTATACGAATTTGATAATATAAAATGTACCTTTCAACAGATATAAATAGTCCAAAATTAAATATTGTACTATGGCATTTAATCTCAGAGAGTTCTTAACTCAGAAGTTCTGGGGCAATTCCATAGAGGAATATTTGTTGGCTCTATTATTTTTTATACTAACGATCATTGCCCTGAGGGTCTTCAAACTTGCAACAATCAATAAACTAAGGAAGATAGCTGTTAAAACCAGGACGGAGCTCGACGACCTTATGATAACGATTATTGATGGTATTGGCTGGCCCTTCTACCTATTTTTATCACTGTATGTATCCCTGCAGTTTATTAAAATTCCAAAATTTATAGACATGGTTGTGTATTATGCAACATTCGTCATCGTTGCCTATTATGTCATTATAGCCCTGCAGAATTTGATTGATTATGGCACGAGAAGAATAATTGAAAGACAAGGAGATAAAAAGGTTGATACCTCGGCCGTTGATCTATTAAGCAAGGTTTTAAAGACCATCCTGTGGGTCGTGGCAATAATTATTATCCTGTCAAATCTGGGATATGAGGTCTCTACATTAATTGCGGGATTGGGGATAGGAGGGGTAGCTATTGCCCTGGCCGTACAAAATATCCTGGGGGATGTATTTGCCTCTTTCTCTATCTATTTCGACAAACCCTTCAGGACGGGGGATTTCATAATAGTCGGAGATGATTGCGGGGTCGTGAAAAGGATCGGGATTAAAACGACCAGGATTCAAACCCTGCACGGTGAAGAACTTGTGATCTCAAATAGAGAACTGACGGAGTCAAGGGTACATAACTACAAGAAGATGGAGAGGAGGAGGGTGGTTTTTACTCTCGGAGTAACATACGACACCCCAACAGAGAAACTTAGAAAAATCCCGGATATTATAAAAGAGGTCGTAGATAAGATCGAATTAGCGGATATTGACAGGGTTCACTTTAAAGAGTTTGGCGATTTCAGTTTGAATTTTGAGATAGTTTATTATGTAAATTCCAGTGATTATGGTACGTATATGGATATCCGGCACGAGATAAATCTTGCCATAAAAGAACGCTTTGAAACGGAGGGTATTGAGTTTGCTTATCCAACCCAGACGGTTTTTGTTAATGAGGCAAGTTAACTTTCTCCCCACAAACTTTTCAGAAAAGTTTGA
>QMZJ01000158.1 GCA_003663115.1 Candidatus Altarchaeales archaeon
ACCCACAATAAAGGGGTTATGAATGGGATAATAGCCCTTGCCCTCGCAACGGGAAACGATACCAGGGCCCTGGAGGCCGGGGCCCACGCCTACGCCACCATCAGTGGGAGATATGCTCCCCTGACCAAGTGGGAGAAAAACAAGGATGGCGACCTCATTGGAAAAATTGAGCTTCCCATTGCAGTTGGAACAGTTGGAGGGGCAACGATGAATCCAACAGCCAGGGTTTCGTTAAAAATTCTCAATGTAAAGGGGGCCAGAGAACTGGCCGAGGTAATGGCTGCGGTAGGTCTGGCTCAGAATCTGGCCGCGCTGAAAGCACTGGTTGGTGAGGGAATCCAGAGGGGGCATATGTCATTGCATGCCAAAAATATAGCCATGATGGCGGGGGCAAAGAATGAAGAGATAGATAAGATTGCAGAGATACTCGTAAAGGAAAAGAGCATCAGAATGGATAGAGCAAAGGAATTGATAAAAAAATTGAGAGAGTAAAAAATGACGAAATACAGAATTGCACTAATTCCGGGGGATGGGATAGGTCCCGAGGTAATTGCCGAGGGAAAGAAAGTCATCGATATAGTTTCCGAGATCGAAGATTTCCAGGTGGACTGGGTTGAATACCCATTTTCTGCGGATCACTACCTTGAAACAGGGGAGCTATTGACCGAGGATTCATTAAAGGAGATGGAGAAGATGGATGCGATATACCTCGGTGCCCTCGGGGACCCAAGGGTAAAACCTGGCATCCTGGAGAAGGGCATCCTCCTCGCACTGAGATTCTATTTCGATCAATTCGTTAATCTGAGACCCGTAAGATTACTCAAAGGCGTTGAGTGCCCCTTAAAGGACAAAAAGCCAGAGGATATCGATTTCTCCGTAGTCCGAGAGAATACCGAGGATTTCTATGTCGGAGTAGGTGGGCACGCGGGGAAGGGGAAGAGTAAGGATGTGTTAGAGATAGAGAGAAACCTCTATAATGTAAGATTTAATCTCGACATAGAAGTAGACAGGGATGAAATTGCCTATCAGCTTGGGGTTTTGAGCAAAAAAGGGACCGAGAGGGTGATAAGATACGCATTCGAATTGGCGAAAAAGAAAAATAAAAACAGGGTTACATCGGTTGACAAAGCTAACGTTTTAACAGATATCTATGGCTTCTGGAGGGAAATCTTTAATGAAGTTGCGGGAGAATATCCGGAAATCGAGACAGAGTTCAATTTCGTCGATGCGATAACGATGTGGTTCATAAGGAAGCCAGAGTGGTATCAGATCATAGTAACACCGAACATGTTCGGTGACATTATAACGGATCTGGGGGCGATGATACAGGGTGGCCTGGGTCTAGCTCCTGGTGGTAATATAAATCCCTCTGGGGTCTCAATGTTCGAACCCATTCACGGCTCTGCCCCAAAATATAAAGGAAAGAATACTGCCAATCCAATAGCCACGATATGGGCCGGAGCCATGATGTTAGAGGAGCTTGGAGAGAAGAGGGCGGCAGATTTGGTTATAGAGGCTATTGAAGGGGTCCTGAGGGAGGGAAAGGTAAGAACCAGAGACCTCGGAGGAACTTCAAAGACAAGCGAGGTGGGGGATGAGATTGTGGGGAAATTGAAGGGGAAATGAGCAGATGGATGTAATTAGAAATTAGGAATAAAGAAAAATAAAGAGGAAGCAGAAACTAGAATGGAAAAATACACGTTATCGGCAGTAGTGAACCCGGAGGATGATGGTTTTGTGTCTTGGTGTTCCGAGTTGGATATTGCAAGTCAGGGCGATACCATCGAAGAGGCAGTTGAGAATTTAAAAGCTATAGAGCCCTGCCTGGAAGATGAAGACGCTGAACTCTCCGTAGAGCATCCATTAATAACAACTGTGGAAGAAAACGGGATTTAAATCTATTCTGAGACAAGCTGGTTTAACTGCGGAGGAGCTTATGAATCTACTCAAAGAATGACAAAATGACAACCAGAACATCGGCACCCGGGAAGGTCATCCTCCTGGGGGAACATGCAGCGGTATATGGAAATCCCGTCTTGGTCGCTACCGTAGATCTCAGGTGTTATGTCACGGTTAAGGAGAGGGAAGACGATCAGTACATCCTTAATAACCCCGCCGTGGATGTAAGTAATTTCAGTTTCAGATTTTCAGAAATTCGAAAATTAAAGAGGAGATGGAATCTTGCCCTCTCCTTAGAGGCTATAGAAAAGACGCAGAAATTTTTGGGAGAGAGAAGGGGTTTGGACATAAGCATAGAATCAAAGATTCCGGTCTCATCTGGCCTTGGTAGCTCGGCATCGATAGCATCGGCGTTAGTTCTCGGGATCTCGAGAGAGATGAATCACGATCTGAAGAAGAAGGAGATAGCAAAGCTCGCGTGGGATATTGAGCATCTGATTCATAAAAAATCGAGCGGTGTTGACCCCTTTTCCGTGACATATGGCGGGGTAATAAGGTACCAGAAGGGAAAATTAAAGAGATTGAGGATCAGAGAATATCCGGAGATAACGGTAGGCAATACGGGGATATCCTCGGATACCGGAAAAATCGTTGCGGACGTAATGAAACTGAAGGAGAATTTCCCCAAATTCTTTGATAAATATCTATCAGCTATGGTGGATATAGTCGACTACGGAGAGAAATTCCTTGAACGGGGTGATTTAGAAAAATTTGGCGAGGTAAT
>QMZJ01000159.1 GCA_003663115.1 Candidatus Altarchaeales archaeon
ACTATAGCTGGTGGAACTATAGCTGGTGGAACTATAGCTGGTGGAACTATAGCTGGTGGAACTATAGCTGGTGGAACTATAGCTGGTGGAACCACACTCAGTGGAATCAGTCCATCTGGAATCGAACCGTCGAGAATGATTCATGGTGGAATAAAACCACATCTGATGATACAATAAAGAATCTAACGAAAAATCCCTTTTCATTTATAACGGAGAACATTACTGCCAGTAATCTACCTTATATCCTGCTCTTTCTCTTTATCATATTTCTCTCAATCCTCGCAATCAGGGTTATCGCCTCTCGTAGGAAGCACGTCGTGGAGAAAATCAAACCAGAAAGGCCGAGGGAGATAAGGTATATAGATATAATGAGGGTCATAGAGCGCTGTAAACAATATGGCAGGGAGGGGAAGTTCACGGAGGGTGTTATATATGCCTACATCGAATTGGCATCGTTTCTCTGTCTAAATCTGGATATAGAAGAGGATCGCTCAAGAACCCCGAGGGAATTCAAGTTCGACATATCCCGGATTAGAGACATCGACCTGGATACCATAACCTACGTTTTTGAGCGGGCCAAGTATGCGGAGAAGATCACTGAAGATGAATTTAATGCATTTATTCGGTCCCTGATCGAGATCGCGGAGGAGATGAAAGGTCGTGTAAAATGAGGATCACAACGATACTAACACTCTTCATCCTATCGGTAATTTTTCTGGTTATAGCAACTATCAGGCCCTATATCGATGAACCAGAAAACTCGGCATTTAATGACGATTGGAACGGCACATCACTCCTCTTTAACTATTTAGCAAATGAGGGATACACGGTAAAGGTCCTGTTTTCCTCCGTGACGAATCTCAGGGGTATGGAGAGCAGCGTAATATTGGTGATAGACGGAAAGAGCCCAAATTACTCCCCAATCGAGAGAAAATTTATAAGAGAATTCGTCGAGAATGGAGGAAAATTGATCCTGGCCGATAGAGATAATAAGATATCATCCCGATTCTCTGTAGAATTCAGTCGGGGGAACTTGGTTGATTTTGAACACTATCACAAACGTCAGGATCTGCCGATGGTTCCCTATCAGATCTTAGATAGCAGTGGCATCCTGATAATGAAATTTCCGTCGGCAATTATTGGCTATCCCCCCGAGGCTAAGTTCCTTTCAATGAGCTCGAGAAACAGCTGGGTAGATGTTGACGGGGATAAAATCATCAATGCATCCTCCGATCTCAAGGGGCCGTTTCCGGTAGCAATATATGCGGAATATGGTAAGGGATCGGCGATCTTTGTCTCGGATCCGACGATACTCACGAACGATATGATCCCGAGAGGGGATAACCTGAGATTCTTCATTAATGCTGTGGAATTATTATCCGATAATAAACAACAAATAGTCGTCCTCGATGAATCCCACATCGAGGGGAATAATACATGGTATACCGATCGTGTCCTGTCTTTGATTGAATTCCTCGATCTGAGAAATCTATCGATTCTATTGCTCCTCTCGATCGCATTCTTTTCCCTCTATCTGTTCCTCACTAAAAAAAGGGAGGGGAAAACACAGAAAACCCTGACAGAACCAAATGTCAGCGAATTCAGGCACTTGATCGATGACATAAGGAGAAAATTCAGAACGAGATTGGAGCCATATAATTGGATCGTGATAATGCGATATAAGGAGTTGAGGAGGATCTTATTGAAGCAGATCCCCCCCAGTAAGAGGGAATCCATTACAGATGAAGATCTGATATCATTGGTCCATCAGAGAAAAGGGAATTTCAACCGGGATGAATTATTGCATCTCCTAAAGGCCTGTGAAAACATAAAGAATGGAAAAAACGTAGTGAAAACACTCGGGGAGACTAAATTCTTGGAGAGGAAGATAAGGATGTATATTGAATTAATTAAATGATATGGCAAATGGAATGGCCACAGGGATAAAACACACGGGGGTGACATTATTGGTAATTACTCTAATTCATGGATTATCGTTATATGTGGCAGGTGATAATTTAGGCAGTGAAAATATCTTTAAAAATTGGACATTTGACTCATCTGCAGAGGGATGGAAATGCACTGGCGGGAATTGGGTAGATGGTCAAGATAGATGTGAATCCGGCAGGTATTTCCCCTCCCTCGGGGATGGTAATCCTCCGGGCTGTCTTGTACTTGATGCGTGTAGTATCTCCGGCAGGGGTAATGTAAATGCATATATTGATGTAAAACTACCGTCTAATGTCAAGAATATCAGTTTTGATGAGAGAGCGGGGAGGAGTGGCGGATTAAGATTTATGTTGAGAGATGAGGATGGAAGATTGCATGTGTTTTATGATAAATGTAAAGCGGGTAATAAATGGGAGACGCATAGTTACGATATAAGTAAATTTTCTAATCAGAGGGTTCGTCTACAATTTAGCTCCTATCCCGCTGCTTGTGGAGACTGTCCGCATTGTGAAGATACATGTTGGGGCGAACATAGGTTTATAGATAACATCAAGATTATGACACTACCCATGGATTTGGAAATTCTTGACTCGGATATATCCCTTATCATCTATGAAAAAACCGTAAAAATATCGGCCAGGGTATTTAACAGGGGTGGTAAGAACGTCTCCAGTGTCCTGGTTAGGTTCTACTCCGGAGACCCGGAACGGAA
>QMZJ01000160.1 GCA_003663115.1 Candidatus Altarchaeales archaeon
CTATTCTATCCCTCACGATCTCTTCTATTTCATTCATTTTTTTGTATATGGTATTGAATATGAATATAAAAAGCTTGTAGTCATTAAGGTACGTACTCATAGTACTTGAATTGTCTTTTTGTATAATTTACATATTCTTCATATTTCATGTTCATGCAAATGTTTTGACCTGGGTATATAATTATATAGGTAGAGGTAAAAAATTTCAATGACAGGCTTGTATGAGTTTCTGGTGAGATATTTTAAAGTAGTCTATGATGGAAATTTGAAAAAAAAATGTAAAAATAAAAAAATAAATGATGTTATAAAACTTCAGCCCATTTTTCCAGTCCTTTAACTATGAACTCTTCACCATTATCGAAATATTTTGATATCACCATGCCATCTTTCACTGCTATCACTGTGCCTACTGCATAGAAGAAACCAGACCGGTATACTTTCACTTTATCTCCCACTTTCACCATTTTTTATCACCAATCAGCATTTAAGAATTTGCTATATAAAAAACAATATGCACATGAAGTTCTTACCTATGATCCTTACTTTCAATCATGAAACTATGAAATTGCACCAGACCTCGATATTTCCTTATCATGAAAATGTTTTATGTTTTAGGTATAATTGTATACCCTTATGTATTTTATTCGCACTATGGCTTTATATTTGCGCCTCACAACATATTTTTCAGTAGTCATAGATGCAATTCTTGAAATTCATAATTGGTAATACAAATCTTGGCAGTTTCGATCATCGCTTCATACCTCTTTCACTATTCGCTGAAATTCAATGATAGACGCAATGTTTTGTGTTTCCTATAGTTTTATATTACCTACATGAAAAAATTTTGATGACGGGCTTCTATTTGCGTCTCACGCAATATTTTTGATAGGTCATTGATCGAATTTCCCACTCGCAGTTTCGAGTAACACAAGGGATGAAAAGGATAACATCATGTAAGATTGGTATGAAAGGATGAAAGGGAAAATTGTTAAGGATATGAAAAGGGATAAAAGCGGTAACACTTGGTGTCATCCCTCGAGGGAAATGTACAGGTTTGTACATCATACTTAAAAAATTTTTTAAGTGACCGAAAGTAATTTTATGTCGGGTCTAATCTTCATTCCATGTCTACCTCTATGTATGTTACTTTTTGTGTTTCTCAATCTCTTATGATAATCCTTATTTCCTTCTCTTTAGTTTTATAATTTTAGATTTTATAATTTTAGGTTTTATTATTGTTTTATTTTTAATTTTATTTGTTTATAGGTTTTTATTTTTGAAAAGAAGACCATAAATGTAAGATTTCATGCTTATCTACAACAATAAATAACTAATATAAAACACTAAAAACACTAAAAACTAATAGTATAAAAGTAAAAACATACACATAAAAGAGAAGGAATAGGAAAGGGATATTAATATAATATATAATATAATATATAGGAAAGAAGGTTAAAAGAATAAGAGTAAGGACTATAGGTAAGTACTAAAATGACTACAACCTTTTTATATAGTTAAATCTAACATAGTAATTGATGTGAAATGACAGGAATAGAAAAAGCGCAAGGCGGGGAGCGCAATATAAATAACCCGAAGGCAAGGGACTTGGTGTGTAAGAAAATAGACATCCAAGAGCTAATGGAACTTTGGGATCAGGGATGGGGAATAGCGGTACATGTAGACATGAACGATGAATCGCCATATATCATAGAGAGAAAAAGTGACTTCTTCGACATTCACGCAAAGCTATTTGAGTGCTTCCATGCTGATGATGATTCCGAAGATGAAAAGTTCATGCAAGTTGTGATGATAGAATGAGGAGGCGGGGAAAATGGAAAAATGGAAAGAAATATGCGATGAGATAGGAGAGGGAATATGGCAATTTGAAACAGACGAAAAAGAGTTGATCAAGGACTACCTAGTGGGAGATTTTGACATACATGATTGGCTTGACAACGAAGCAAAAGATGCGGAAGTCATATTGACCATACGTGTAGATGAAGAACACAAAGCAGCGGAGTATGCCCTTGGCACTTGGGGCGATGATCTAGACTATGGGATAGAGAACAGAGAGTATCAAGAAGATGACTACGAGGGTGTGATCGAGTGGCTCAACAAAATAGCACAAGAAGAAGAGGAATAGGTTTATATTTATTCTTTTTTCTCTCCTTTACTCTCTTTATTTATTGTTTTTCCGAATAAAACAAACTATTCAAAAATATCATCTATTATTTTTCACAACTCACATAAAGGCATTTTTAAAAGTATCTGGAATACTTACTTAAGGTTCTTACCAAAGTGACCATATCCTTTATATGATGGTAAATCTATATATAATTGGTGATAAAAAATGAGAGGAAGACCATTAATCGAGCGGGAAATTTCTCCCCGCTTTGAAGTGATCGAATGGAATGGGGACAAAGGAAAGGTTGCTGACTTGGGACGGATTGCTTTTCCTCCCAGATCAGCAACGCAAAAAGTTTTCTATGGAAAGAAGGTATCGTTCGTGTTCAGGGGCATGGCGTACAGAGACCCATACACAGGGAGTGAATTGAGAAAGGGGCATGTCATCGCATTACCAGTGGAAGTGTTGAATGACGTAAATATAATAAAGGCGAGAGAGGGACTAACGTGGATTAGCGATGAC
>QMZJ01000161.1 GCA_003663115.1 Candidatus Altarchaeales archaeon
ACACAATACTTGTTCTGAACGTGATGAAGGAGGAGCATGGGATTGAGATATGAACGTAAATGATCTTCTTTTACAGAATTAAAGGGACACATATGAGACTTGCTGCACTAATATGAGACTTGCTGCACTAACCTCGGGGGGAAAGGATTCCTTGTATGCGGTTTATCTTGCAGGGAAGGGGGGTCACGATATTAGATATCTACTCTCGATGATTCCAGAGAGTCATGAGAGTTATATGTTTCACCACCCGAATATCGAACTGACTCAAATTCAGGCAGAACTTATGGGAATTCCATTGCTCGTTGAAAAGACCTCGGGCGAGAAAGAAAAAGAATTGAAAGACCTCGAAAGATTAATCCTTAGGGTAAAGGACGAAGTGGACGGGATCTTAACGGGTACAATTGCCTCAAACTATCAGAGGGAGAGAATTGACGGAATATGCGAGAAATTTTCTCTAGAGTGTATCTCTCCGTTGTGGCACATTAACCCAGAGAGATACTGGCATGAGCTTATGAGATCTGGCTTCAGGATTATGATTACCTCAGTTTCTGCGGAGGGTCTGGATAAAGGCTGGCTGGGAAGGATTATCGACGAAAAGGCAATAGACGAATTGAAGGATTTGAACAGAAGATTCAAGATTCATTTAAGCTTTGAGGGCGGCGAGGCCGAAACACTGGTCCTCGACTGCCCGATGTTCGGGAAAGGAATCAAGATCGTTGAAGCGAAAAGAGAATGGGACGGACAGAGAGGAACTTATGTCATAAAAAGATGGGTTTATTAATCCTTCATCTCTAATGAGCACAATCCATTCACTGAGCTGAACAGTTTAATGAGATAAACACATACATACGGACAAAGGGGCCATTACATGCAATTTCGAGCTCTCTGCTATTTCAACTGTTGATCGCTATGGGTACAAGGTATCTATAGAAGGGGAAAAGGGTATCTATGTTCAAAGAAATGTTGCGTACATAAAAGGGAACACAGACGAGGAAATTTTACAGGCCTGTAATGTCTTTTCTGCATTAGAGAGGGAATTGAATGCCCGGAGAATCTATGGGAAATTAGGGATTTCATTGTGAATTCAAAGAAAATAAACGTAATTTTAGATATCAATTTAAAGGGTCCGGCATTGAGGGGTTATGGTGACGTTTTAGAGGCTCTGGGCTATATCCAGGGGGAGCATGTCATGAGAGATATAAATGGTGATGGCAGAATAGAAAGGTGGGAGATAGAAGAGAATCTCATAAGATATTCCCCCACATAAAGGAGAATAATGAATGTAAGCTACAGCCGATAAGCACGACATTCCAAACGCTCAATGCAACCAATGAAACCTTTAACTGCAATGAATTGCATCCATCGATAATACTTATGAAATCGGAGAGAAATGCGATTGAAGTCAACAACGGGGACGTAATTATCTCCGGGGATGATGATCACATAGGTTCTGCCTGTATCATTTTAAGGGATGCAGTCTCCCCGGAATTTATAAGAAGCCTGTACAGGATGGATTAATCCTTCACATAAAATGACGTAACGTTCTCCTCTATTATAACCCCGTTAACCTTGGCATCAACATAGTAATCCCCAAGTTGATGTACTCTGAATAGATACAGGCAAGTGAACCTATTAAATCTCGGTGGCGGGAAGCAGATTCTGGGAGAATACTCTTCCGAGGAGCTGTCTGGTAGGTGGATTAAAGCGGTTGTGTTATGCACGGGGATACTGTCCACTTTTTTTATCGAGATGAAAAGAACTGCTAACCTGTGCTGTCTATATCTCTTTTGCAGGGTTCTGGCCCAGGAAACCTCGAAGGCAAGTTGACATTTATTGGTGGAATTGCAGAATTGAGCTGCATTACAGTCTTCATCGGAATAGCATTCAATGGTTTTCTTTATAGTAAATCTAATGCTCTTATTGGCGCTATTCCCGGCATCATCTATGGCCGTTATATTAACCGTATAAACACCCTCCTCGCTGAACACGGTGCCGTTGAGATAATTGGAGATTACTTCGAGTTCTGGATCAAGATTATCTGTCACGGTGTAGGTTAATGTTCTGTTTTCATTGTAGGATTCCCCATCTGCTACTCCCTCAATGGTTATCACTGGAGGTGTTTTATCGATAATAAGCGTGTAGTTGGAGACAGCAAAAGCAGAGTTATCCCACATATCTGTACATTCAACGTTCCACTCGTGGAATCCCTCTCCTAAAGTCAAGGTAAAATTATTCTGCATGCCATTTTCTATACTGCAATCTGTCTGATTCAGTTCACCGTCTATGTAAAGAGAGCAGTTCAGGATTGATGATTCATCCATGGGTGTGTAAACAAATGTCACTTCACTAGTCGCTAATATACTGCCATTAACTGGTAGGTTTAGAGCTATATTTGGGGGGGCTGGGTCCCAAACTACTTTTTCTTCACCCGGACTAATCGTACCATTAAGGGGTTTGCTTATTGTTCTGTTAGCAATAATTACACTCCCATTTTCAACTATAACAGATGGGTTCTCGCCGTATTCCATCATCTGAATTGTATAGTTTGTAATTAAGGTTTCACTGCTGTTTATCTCCTCCAGATACTGCTGGACATCGTGGCTGTCAACCA
>QMZJ01000162.1 GCA_003663115.1 Candidatus Altarchaeales archaeon
CCGTGATAATTCAGCCAACCACCCCACCGTCCTCCACCAGGGAGGGCGGTCACATTTATCACATCACCCGTGATAATTCAGCCAACCACCCCACCGTCCTCCACCAGGGAGGGCGGTCACATTCATTTTTCTGTGATCTTGTCGAGAAACCACTCGGGGTCAAATTCCTTCAGATCGTCGATCCCCTGCCCAATTCCCATAAAAATTATGGGTTTTTTTGTCTCGTTGGTTATTGATAGAGCAGAACCTCCCTTTACATCCGCATCCATTTTTGTCAGGATAATGGCGTCAATTCCAATTTCTCTATTGAATGTCTTCGCCTGATCTACGGCATCGTTTCCCGTCAGGGCATCTCCAACAAAGATCTTCAGAGTGGGTTTACTTACCCTGCAGATCTTTTTCATCTCATCCATCAGATTTACCTTCGTCTGCATCCTTCCGGCCGTGTCTGCCAGAACAACGTCAATTTTTCTCGCCTTTGCGTGCTCTATCGCATCATAGATGACGGCTGCGGAATCCGAGCCTTTATGATGCGCGATCGTTTTTATACCCAGCCTTTCACCGAGCTTCGTTAACTGCTCTATAGCACCGGCTCTGAATGTATCCCCGGCAGCAAAAACGACGGAAAAATTATTCTTCATTAATAGATGGGCAACCTTTGCTATAGTACTTGTCTTTCCGGAGCCATTAATCCCAAGGAATACTAACCTCACAGGTTTTTCGGAATTCCGAATGAGCTCTATGAAATCTATGTCTCTTTCCGGCGTCAATACATCCATTAATACCTCTCTGAGAGAGTTCCTCACAAATTCACGGATTTTATCCTTATCGATTTCTCTGTCCCTGAGCCTCTCTTTTAATCTCTCTATGATCAGATCCGTGGTTTCTACCGCAACATCGCTTTGAATCAAATCCAGTTGTAGATTCCACAGAATATTCTCCAGATCCCTCTCAGAGAGCTTTATCTTTCTCTTCAGAATACCTTTTACCTTTGTTTCTACTGTTAATTTTGCTTTCTGTTCAGCCGTCTCTTCGGCTTTGCCGATAAAACTATCGAGTCTTTTCTTCAGTGACTGGAACATTCTGGGTCATTGCAGCTCCCGTATCAATTTCTTTGAGGTAGAATCCAATTCAAGGAGTTTATTCTTTATTTCAGCTACAGCACTCTGCAGCTTATTCATGGTATTCTCCAGCTCCTTGTTCCTCATTTTCAGAATCTCCTTTGCTTCATCGATCGTCTTTTCAACAGAGATTCCGGCACCGATCTCTACAATAACCTTTTTATTGTCCTTCAATTCGGCCCTCACAAAGGAATTGGAACCAATCGGCACCAGGATCTCTGTACCTATCCTGTTTTCCTTTAATGAGTCCATTGTCTCAATGGTAGAATCTATCTCCATCCTCTTATTTTCGACTATCTGTATCTGCGCTGAGAGGCTGTCGATCTGCTTCCTGTAGTTATCCGCCTCTATCAAAATCCTCTGAAGTTCCCGTTGTTTATCTGCTTTCATTTTTTCTTTTTAGTATCTTTACCTCCGTACCATAACCCACAATGATGATCTCGGGTTTTCTCTTTGAGAAGACCCCGTTCTCGATAACCCCCGGAATCGAGTTTAATTTTTCCTCCAATTCACGTGGGTTTTCTATGTCAAATCTTGTGTCTATAATTATATTCCCATTATCCGTTATGAAATCTTCCCGTAATCTTGGAATTCCATCAAGCTCTCTGAGTTTTTCCTCGACGAACTCCTTTCTTGATGGTTCAACCTCGACCGGCACCGGAAAATTCCCGAGCTTTTTAACGAGCTTCGTGTGATCAACGACCACGATGAATTTTTTTGATCTCTCAGCTATCCTCTTTTCTCTCGTATGTGCCCCACCTCCTCCCTTTATGAGGTTAAATTCCGGATCCACCTCGTCTGCGCCGTCGATGTCCATATCTATTTCTCTATATTCATCCATCTTAGCCAGTGGAATTCTCAGTTTCTTTGCAAGCTTCTCGGTTCTCCTGGATGTCGGAACTGCAACAATATTGAGTTTTTTCTCGGCGATCTTTTTTATTGCATATTCTGCGGTAGAGCCAGTTCCCAGACCAAGGATCATTCCATCCTCTATGAATTCTACTGCCCTCTCAGCCGCAGTTTTCTTGGATAGCTCTATGTACTGCTTATTTGTTTTCACTCTATTAACAGACCCAGTTTATTCTTTAATATGTATTTGCCTATTGCTCTCTCCTCCTCTATCTTTCTTACCTTTTCCATCTCCCCCAGGATCAAGAGCAATGGTAATATCTGTCTCTCCAAGTCTTCCCTCCCTCTGAGGGCCCAGATATGGAGCCTGGCTTCATCAAAACCCCTCCTGTCCAGGATATCCCCAACGTCTTCCAAAAAACTTGAGCTAAATCTAATTTTTCCAACTCTCGGATCATTCCTGATCCTATCCATGAACCTTGCAAATTCACCCATTTTACACAAACCTCGGTCTCTCCGAGACAAATCTGGATAGAGGAAGTGGCTTAAATGGCAGGTTTCCTGTCTTATCTTTAATCTCTCTGATTAATTCTTTCAGAGACATATC
>QMZJ01000163.1 GCA_003663115.1 Candidatus Altarchaeales archaeon
ACACACTTGAGGAGTCACCTTGACTGTATCCTATTCGGCTTTAACAATTTTTATAGTAAAAAGAGTAGGAAGTGGAAAAAGTGGGTTTATGGGCCGTAGTCTTTGCCTACATATGGATCGGCTACGTGCCCATGTGTCGGTAGGTCTCGGAAGAGCATGCCCCAGATGTCTTGTTCTGTGATGGTCTCGCGTTTGATTACGAGGTCTAGGAAGTTTGTCATGAATGGGTGGTGCATTAGTTCGTCCTCGTAGATCATGATGAGTATCTTCTTGATTCGGTCATCCTCGACTTCCTCCATAAGTTTTGTAACTGCTTCAAGCATCTCCTTCTCTTTCTCGATGTGGGGTTTAAGTTTCTCTTCAAGTAGCTTAAATTCTTCCTCGGTGATTGCTAGGCTCTTGCCTGATGCAAGCATGGCGGCTGCCTTGTAGAGTCCCGCATGTTTCTAGCTGTCAATCATTACGGAGCCGATGAGTTCTCGTACGATCTCGTTTCCGTATCCACGGTACTCGCGGTCTAGTTCAACGGCGTATTTTTTTTCCAAGTCCGATAACATTTCTAGTCTTTCAGTTATTGACATAATAATCCATGATTTCCCGGGGGGGGACCCATGGGTAATAAACCTATAATTCCTGCTCAAGGTTTTCCTCTTCCTCTTCAACAACAGGTGATCTTGTGCTGCTGAAGAGATTGAGTCTCTTGATTAGTATGGGCATTGAGAGTCCCTGAATCAGGTTTGTACTCAACACTATACCATAGGTTAGTGCGAGGAGTAGTTGCTCGTTTGGTAGGTCAATGCCTGTGATGCCTAGTACAAGGACTATTGATACTGCGCCTCTGAGTCCGCTCCATGTCATGCCTGCTCGCCAGTTGGTGGGGATTCGTTTTCCTCTGTATTCTTCTAGGATTCGTGCGATGATGTCTATCATTCCGTATCGGAAGATAACGCTGACTATACTGAGGGCTAGTATCTGTAACGCGAAGGAAAAGAGTAGATCGATTTCTAGACTGACACCAATGAATATGAAAGCAAAGCTGCTTGCTATAAAGCCGACAAACTCCCACATGATCTCAAGACTCTCCTCAGCCTTCTCCCCTATACCACCGTAGTTTCTACAACGGTAGTTCAGTATGAGGCCAGCGAGCACGACTGCGATTACACCGCTTGCATGGAATTGTTCTGCAAGACGAAAGACCCCGAACGCGATGATGAATGTGAGTAGGGTTTTTACGTATAGGTCGTCGGTCCAGCACATAATCAGATGGACAATGTAGCCTGCAACATAACCGAGGATTATTCCACCAAACACCTTGATTATTGTAGTGGTCAATACATCCAGAGCGGTTATTGATCCAGCCTCAATGATTGTTAATAGTATGCTGTAGATTACGATGGCGACACCGTCGTTAAAGAGGCTCTCACCTGCGACGATTAGCTGGAAACGTCTGATTACACCAAGTCGTTTGAATGTGGCTATTACGCTGACAGGATCGGTGGGGGCGATGATTATACCCAACATGAATGCCTCTAACCAGCCCATTCCGAAAACATAGTGAGTATAAACTCCTATTGCCGTGACCATAAGCGCAGTACCCGCTACGGCATACGTCAAAATCGTGTCACTGTCGTCTATGAGACCATCAATGTCCATGGTGAGGGTCTCTGTGAACAGTATGGGGGGGAGTAGTACGGTTAGGAATATCTCTGGGCTTAGCTCTGGGAGGCTGATTCTGGGGACTGCCGCGGCTAGTAGGCCTGCGAATATGAATGCGATTGTGGAGGGGAAGTTTACTTGACGCGCTATGAGGGTAATGACAACGACGAGGATGAGGATGTTGTAGATAGCGTCAAATTGACCTAAGCCCCCGTCCATATCCCCTCTACTAGTTTAAAGGTAGCAGAAATTTAAGCAATACCCCACAATAATCGATGTTTCAAATCTACTTCAAAGAAGAGGATTAAATAAATGATAAAATGAGTCTATCGGCTCTATTTCTTGGATAATAATTGGATATAGATTGAATAAAGCGTTAATGTTTGGTTAGTATTGTTTATCGATTGTTTGAGGGGTAAAGAGGCTGTTTTCGTTAGTTTTATGGAAAATCAGTCTCTATTAATGAGCCGCTTAGGTGTTATTTGATGATCTCACGTGTGATGGTTCTCGTGGTGATTTCCTTGAAATCGATGTGTTTTTGGAGATACTCTACGGCAGTTTTGGCGTTGAATGCTTTGCAGCTATAGACGTCGATGCTGATAGTGCTGTTTTCTGTGAATGTGTGGATGGCGATGTGGCTTTTGTCGATTACCTCGATGCCTGTGATGCCTGGGTTTTCGGGTACGCCTTGCATTATGTGTGGTCCGTCTAGGATATGCATGTCTATTCTTGGAGGTAGGTCAGTGAGTATGCGTTGAACTGTTTCCTTGGTTACTGGTTGGGCGGTTATGCCGTCTACCATTAGGTGTATCCCGATCATCGCTCTTCGACATATCAAACTGTGATATAAACTTCCTGTTTTCAGTGCCCTTATATTAGATAATTGTAGGAGGGAAGAGAAGAAAAGCGATGT
>QMZJ01000164.1 GCA_003663115.1 Candidatus Altarchaeales archaeon
GACTAACGTGGCTATTGTAATAGTAGCACATCAAAGTCAAGATAAAGCAAACAAATTCGATGAAGGAAGAATCTGGGGTGGAGACACTTTGGCTTATAATGCTAAATATATTTTACAGCTTCGCACACCCCATTTCAAGGTCGAAACTGATTCTAAGACCTTGTACAAACAAATTCGTAGAAGAAGGTATTTAGGGAAACTGGAAAGTAAATGGTTCCAGCTTCCCCTAAAGAAAGATTTTGGTTTTGTATAATTCGATTATCAAGCGATGGAGCAAGAGGGATGAAAATTAACTTGGAGAAGATAAGTGCTGCGATAGGCACAGTTATTACTTCTAAGAGGAACAAAAAGTCAGCCGAGGAGCTGAAGAATAAGATACTTCTAAAGATTCGGGAAGAGAAACAGAACGAAACTATATCAAGAGCTGCCTTGGTGATGGCACTTGAAGAATTGACCAAAGGCATGAACAAGGATGACTTAGATGACGCCATAGACCGTTTCTTAGAAGAGTTAGTTGCCGAATTATTTGAGGATTTGGATATAGTAGATTTAGGAGATATGTTATCTCCTGATGTTTCCTCCCCAAACATTAAAAACAATACTTCTGACGACAATCCCATGTACCGGTAAGTTATGGAAAGAGAAGTTGTCATTGATACACGAGAGCCCAAGCACGTATATGAGATTGCAGTGAAGACTCTCAAGGATTATACCGTAAAACGAGCCAAGTTAGAAGTTGGAGACATTCAATTCGAGGATATAATAGTAGAACGAAAGACACCTTCAGATTTTGTTACATCAGCAAGACGTTCAGACTTTTGGACAAACTTGTATGTAATGAAGACAAATTATAAGCATTCCTTTCTTCTTATAGACGGAGATGACTACTCTTGGCGAGAAGTGATTTCAAGAAGAGGCATCACAAATTCAATGATAGAGGGTGCAAAGGTTTCAGTCCTCATGATGGGAATTCCGATAATAGAATTTGCAAAATTAAGTAGTGCGTTCAAACATCTCGATGTGATGTTTCAGAAAAAAGTGAGTGTCAAACCTCCTCGAACGGCAGACCTCAAAATTTCAAAACAAAGTGCAAATTTACATTCTCTAAGAGTAGCGTGTCTTATGTGTGTACCTCGAATTGGAAATGTCACTGCTGAGAAACTGCTTCAAGACCACAAAAAACTCATCAATGTAATAGAAGAATCTAAGAGCGTTAAGACTCCCGCAATGAAGAGAATAAATGATTTCTTCTTTGGTGAAGATAAAGATGTTGAATAAAATTAGGGAACGGGTTAATAGGGTATTCGCGTGTATATTGCCAAGAACCAAAGTCTATTTTGAGGACTTTGAGGCTTTGGCTCTATTGGCAGAGAAGAGCATGGACACTTTAAAACATTTAGGAGAAAAGGAACATCCCTCAACCACAAGTGTGAGAGCTAAAACTTTGGAAGTCCAAGCTGATTCGACCGTGCATGACGCAATCAGGTCTCTTCTTTACGATCATACAAGAGTAACTGAGGAAAAGGCAGACATTCGGAATTTTCTTCAAAATCTCGATGATGTTATAGACAACTTAGAAGCAGTTGTGTGGAGAATAGCTAACTTCGATTGTAATCCTCGTGCTCTCCGTCTTAGAGACTCTTTTATTCCTTATATCGAAAAAGCTGTGATTGATATTAGTTGTGCAGTGTCTCTTCTTCCAGATGTCATTCACAATCAAAAACAACTTAATACTTTCATAGAGAGCATCAATCAATGTGAGGTAAGAGGTGACGAGTTATATAGAGGTTGGTTCATGTCTATCACAAACGGAGTGTTTAAAAGTGAGGGTGAGAGGTTCTTCTTATTAGATGTTCTTCAGAGGCTGGAAAATGTGTTAGACGCAGCGGAAGATGTTGCAGATAATCTTGAAACTTTTCTTTTAAAAGGGGGAGTTTAAATGAAGCCAATGGAGGGTCAGACAATTGAGATGTATGGTGTTCGAGTCACGGTCTTTAGGAATGGAGATGTGTATGTTTCAACTAAAGGTGACGTCACAATAGTAGATGCTCGTGCTGTAATTGCGAATAATAAGATTATGGAGGTTGGAAAATGACTTATAGTACAGAACGTAGTCACGATTTAAGGTACGAAAGCAGGTCCCTAACTATTGTCATATCAATATCAGAAAGAGGAGATTCAGAAGAAGAAAGAAAGAATGTACAGAATCTCATAGAAAAACTCGATAAACTAATCAAGGAGTTCTTTGATTAAGATAGTTAATCACAGTGTATGAACTACGACATTTTTTACTATATTCCTAAAGGTTTTTATCGAAGAATTGCTGTTGAAAGTCGAAAGCAATTTCCAGTTCATTCTTCGAGAGAAATTAAAAAGCGATTGATGACTCGAGCTCCTCTTTACGCAAGCATTAGCGTCTTTCAAGAAAGCAAAGCCTTTCCCCTCTACTTCTTTTTTGATTTTGATTGTGAAAAACATATAGCCGAAGGAGAAATTGCTAAACTCCAAGATTATTGTAAGCGACAC
>QMZJ01000165.1 GCA_003663115.1 Candidatus Altarchaeales archaeon
CTAAGGGAAGCAGAGAGGTTAGCCAAGAGATACCACATAGAGGACGAGGTCGATGAAAAAGGAAATGTTATAAAATATGGTTTTGAGAAGATACTGGATAGAATAGGTTACGATTATAACCCGGAAAAGAAATACAAGGCGAGAATAGGCGATCTGACAGTCTATGAGCGTAACGCACTGTTCAGGATGTGGAATCTTCCAGTAGAGGAGAATGACATCAAACGATTCATTGCGAATATCGAGAGAGAAGCAGAAAGGGTAGCGGAATCGAAGAGATTCAAGAAAGCTGGAATTACCAAGGAGCAGATACTTGCGGAGGTCTACTTCTACTCGATCGGCGAACCAGATGAATCCAGATTTAAGGAGCCAAAGAGTGGAAGGGCCCTACTTGAGAACTTTAAAAATGCCTTTAAGGATGCCACCAAGGAGGATCTTCTTTGGATGGAGAATGATATAATAATGGATATTCACAACCTCAGGGTTGACAAAGATGGAAGATTACGGAGGGCAAAGCTGAGGTTTGTGGATATGCCAAAAAGACTTAAGAGGGTTTTTGCGGGCGGCGTAACTCTTTTCCTGTTGGCTCTTCAGATATCACCGGCACTTAAAGAAACGCCATGGATAAAGCTCATTACCGAGAATGTATCGCTTGAGGAGCTGGCAAAGAACCCGGAATTGATCGGTAAAGTCGTATATGAATATCCAGTACTGGATGTAACCGAGTTGATGTCAAATGAATTTGCGAAGATGGGCATTGAACATGTTAAGGTCGGAGTGCCATTTCCAGATATTGGACAGGTTATTGTACACCTAAATGGCACTACCGGAGTTGTTCCATTTATTGTCACATGGTCAGAGAGAGGGGGCTTTAGCGACTTTACTACACCAACCTTAGAAACCGTGGATGATGAGGAAAACTATAGGAGGGATATTAGAAAGGCTACTGAGGAGAGATGTCCAGCACATATAATACCCTTTCCCATATACCAAAAGAAGGCAGATGAAATCAATAAAGTTATCTCGAAGTATTACGACATTCCCGTAGGGGAATTAGAAACGAAATTGGGCAAGGTATCAATGGCAATTGATGCCATGGAGAAATCCATAGAGGATGAAAAGAGGATATACTCCGAACTGAGATCGAGACATAGGATCGTATCATGGGATGACTTTAATGTGGTTGAGAGACCTCTCTCTGCAGATGAACAGAAGATGCTTAAGTTGATGAGAGAAGAACCCATATATGACAAGGAATTCACGCGCATGGTTGATGAATTATTCGAAAAAGAGGGATACACAGATGATAAACTGAGAGAGATCGGAAAGGAAAACCCAAAGAAGGCGATAGAGATTATAGCCGGGGTGATAGATAAAAATGTGCCATACGATTATGAGGAATTAGAGGCGATAGATAAGTTGGAGAGGGGAGAGAGGCTCTCTAAGAAGGAAAAGCGTTTGCTTGGATATCGATTTAGCATAGATAGGGCTGGAATAGAAGAGAGCCTAAATGATGGTGTTATCTCGGAGGAATTGAGGAAGATATTTGAAAACAAGGGTTTCCCACTCTCTAAAGATGCCACCGTTGTAGCATATGTATCGCAGTGGGATATAATTGATAAGGGAAGGACCTACACCATCAGAAGGGAAGATGGAAGATTAGAGGTCTATGCCTCGAGGTCCCCCGTGGAGGTATTAAAAAGCGGAGGAGTGTGTGGGGATATATCCAATTTAACTACAGCTATTTTAGATTATATGCAGAGGAAGGGAATACTTCCCAAAAATTTAGCCTTCTCTACCATTGGGGGTCCCACCCCTCTTGGATATCACGGCTGGAATCGCATAGTTACGATAGATCCAAATGGGAATCCGATATCCAGCTATATTGATGTGACATGGTTTGAGTCGGAAGAACCTGGTCTCTTGGAGAAAAAAGGTATATTATACAGATTATTCCCAAGGGCCTATGATCTAAGTGCGGTCGATTATTACCATTACCTCAATCTGACCCCGGAGGAAATAGAGAAAATCAGAGAAGCCTCCTTTTCCGAGTATATGAGATTAGTTAGCCATGTAGAGACCTACGAGCCATGGCTCCATAGAAGAGAAGTAGAACCAGTTTTATGGGTAAAACCAGATAAAGCGAGATTCATTTCTGCGGATGAATTAAGGAAGGGAGAGTTTGTGGCATTGAACAGAATTGAAGTATTCCGTATGGGCAGAAGGGTAGAAGAAATAATCCCGGGGATACATCCGGACACACTTGAATGGATAATAAAGAACGGAAAGACCTTGTATGAGAATACCGGTATCTATTACCTAGAAAGGAGGGATTATGACGCATATCTCGAGGAGAAGAGGGTTAAGAAGGAAAAACCAGAAAAGGCAAAACCACTAGAAATCAAAAAGGTACCGGAGAAGGTGCCATGGATTGAGAAAAAGAGGATATCGGAGATCTTAGAAACCCCGGTGTCTGATATAACGCCAGGAGATGTTGCAGAACTACTTAAGGTATATGTA